>NZ_JBKKHQ010000009.1:0-226774 GCF_046614695.1 Pokkaliibacter sp. CJK22405 | reverse complement strand
AGGACTATAGCTCAGTTGGTTAGAGCACCACCTTGACATGGTGGGGGTCAGCAGTTCGAGTCTGCTTAGTCCTACCACTTCGATAGCCTCTCAAGATTTTAGGACTATAGCTCAGTTGGTTAGAGCACCACCTTGACATGGTGGGGGTCAGCAGTTCGAGTCTGCTTAGTCCTACCAAATTCTGCAAAAAAGCCGTCTAAGCGATTAGACGGCTTTTTTCGTTTCAGTCATCGAGCGCTGTGCTGATGGCTACATCACACCAGATTCAGCGTCACGTTGATGTTGCCGCGAGTGGCGTTGGAGTAGGGGCAAACCTGATGGGCTTTTTCGATCAGTGCTTCTGCTTCTGTTTTATCCATCTCGGGCAGGCTTATATCCAGTACCACATCAATCGCAAAGCCCACGCCTTTTGGATTCGCGCCGATGCCCACTGTTGCCTTGATGCTGGGTTCTTTTGGCAAGCGGATCTTGTCCTGTCCTGCTACAAACTTCATCGCGCCAATGAAACAGGCGGAATAGCCAGCGGCAAAGAGTTGCTCGGGGTTGGTGCCTTCGCCGCCTGCGCCTCCCAATTCTTTCGGGGTGCTCAGTTTCACATTCAGGCGATCATCCGAGGAAACGGAACGGCCATCACGACCGCCAGTGGAAGTGGCCTGTGCAGAGTAAAGGATGTTCATTGAGTCTTCTCCAAAATAATTTGTTATCGCGATAACTAGTTGGGGTGTTAAAAATGCCGCAATCCCAGGTGTTTAAAGCAGGCGATGCGGCGTGTGAAAATTAAGTTATCGCAATAACTATTATTGCGCAAGTAATATCTTCTTCATACGTAAATTCTTTTGAGGGTGCGAACTGCTATATCTTCAGTGGGATGTGACTCTGGAGGATCTGCGGCTCAGCTTTCCAGATGGCGGCTCAATTTTTCTCGCAGACGATCCAGCTGGGATTTTAACTGGCTAAAGTCTTCAGCGCTGGTGGCGCAAGCATCGATGATACAACGATTGACTTCACGGCCCTGAGCTTTGAGCGCCAGGCCTTTGGTGGTGAGCTGAATATTCAGTGCACGATCATCATCCAGTGCACGCATGCGCTTTATCAGACCATCGGCTTCGAGGCGTTTTACTACCGGCGTAAGTGCGCCTGACTTCTGGCCAAGACGTGCTCCGATATCCTTAAGACCAATGCCGTCTTCTTCCCACAGAATCAGCATGATCAGATACTGCGGATACGTCAGCCCCAGAGGTTCAAGCAATGGCTTGTAGATCTGAGTCATCGCCAGTGAGGTGGAGTACAGTGCAAAACAAAGCTGATTATCGAGATGTAGAGGATCAAAATTCTGCATAAAAGCTGCGCCGTGTTGTGACTGTAACTTAGCCTGAAGCGTAGTGATGAGCTTGCAGGTCACCGCTGTGTTTCTGCAGGGCAGGATAGTCAATCTGCTGGCCGGGGGATATGCTTTTTGCTGATTTTACAGGTCCGGCCTGCTCGTTCAGGCGGTTCAAAGGAAGTGTGCTATGGCGTCGGTTGACCATCCCATCGAGATTATTCCTGTCTCTGCCAAGGATTTTCCGCTGGAAGCGCTCAGCGAATTGCTGAGTGATTGCGTCAATCAAGGCGCTTCCATCGGTTTTTTGGCGCCCTGTGAGCGTAGTGTGTCGATGAGCTACTGGAATGCGCTTAAGCACAGCCTGAATGATGATTTATTGCTCTGGGTCGCGAGCACGCAAGGTCGCGTTGTGGGGACAATACAGCTTTCCTGCTGCACCAAGGCGAATGGCCTCCATCGAGCGGATGTACAAAAGCTCATGGTTAGTACTGCCAGTCGGGGCAAGGGCATTGCCCAGCAATTATTGGCGAGGCTGGAGTCGGCGGCGCAACAGAAGGGTATTCGCTTGCTGGTACTGGATACGGAGACAGGCTCCAAAGCAGAAGCCCTTTATGCCCGCTGGGGCTGGCAGCGTGCCGGCCAGATTCCGGATTTCGCTGCCTCACCCTTTGGAGAGCTTCGGCCCACCACCTTGTATTACAAACATCTGCCTGGATGAAAAAGACGGATGTAAGGTCTATTGCATCAGGACTTTTTTCTTAAGTTCGCTGAGTTCATCGCGGTAGCGAGCGGCTTCTTCAAACTCAAGATTCTTGGCCGCCTTGAACATCTTCTCTTCCAGCTCAGCAATCATTTTGGTGAGCTGCTTGGGTGACAAATGCTCGGTGTCGAGAATCGCTTCTTTCAGGCTACCTGCTGATTTGGTTTTTCCACGGCCATTGGTTTTCTTGCCGGGAGTGACCGCGCCTTCGAGGATGTCCTGCACGGACTTAAACACAGAGCGGGGCACAATACCGTGCTCGGCGTTGAACTCCTGCTGTTTAGTGCGGCGGCGCTCGGTCTCATCAATTGCCCTGCGCATGGAATCAGTAATGCGGTCTGCGTAGAGAATTGCGCGGCCCTGAGCATTACGGGCAGCACGGCCAATGGTCTGAATCAGTGAGCGATCGGAGCGCAGGAAGCCTTCCTTATCGGCATCCAGTATCGCCACCAGCGAGACTTCTGGCATATCCAGACCTTCACGTAGCAGGTTAATGCCGACCAGTACATCGAACTCACCCAAACGCAGGTCACGGATAATCTCGACACGTTCGACCGTATCAATATCGGAGTGCAGATAGCGCACACGGACATCATGTTCGGCTAAATATTCCGTCAGGTCTTCCGCCATGCGCTTGGTCAGGGTGGTTACCAGTACGCGTTCATCGCTGTCGACACGTAGGCGAATCTCTGAGAGCAGGTCATCAACCTGCGTCGTTGCGGGGCGCACTTCAATTTCAGGGTCGACCAGACCGGTCGGGCGCACCACCTGCTCGACAACCTGACCTGCATGTTCACCTTCGTATTTGCCGGGGGTGGCGGAAACGTAAATGGTCTGCGGCGAGATTCGCTCCCACTCATCAAACCGCATGGGACGGTTATCCAGCGCAGAAGGCAGTCGGAAGCCATATTCCACCAGGGTTTCCTTACGGGAGCGGTCGCCTTTGTACATGGCGCCTAACTGCGGGATTGTCACGTGGGACTCATCAATAACCAGCAAGGCATCAGCAGGCAGGTAATCAAACAGGGTGGGGGGTGGAGCACCGGAGTCACGGCCAGAGAGGTAGCGTGAGTAGTTCTCGATACCGTTGCAGTAACCCAGTTCGCGGATCATCTCGATATCGTAACGGGTTCGCTGCTCCAGACGCTGCAGCTCCAAGAGCTTGTTCTCTTTCTTGAAATATTCGAGCCGGTCAACCAACTCTTCTTCGATCTTTTCTACTGCGCCAAGGAGCTTTTCCCGCGGCGTGACGTAGTGGGTTTTCGGGTAGATTGTCGCCCGTGGCACAGAGCGCAGAACTTCACCGGTCAGCGGGTCGAAATAGCGAAGGGATTCCACTTCATCATCGAACAGCTCAATGCGAACGGCTTCTTCTTCAGACTCCGCAGGGAAGACATCGATAATTTCGCCACGCACCCGGTAGGTGCCGCGACCAAAGTCCAGATCATTGCGGGTGTACTGAAGTTCTGCCAGACGACGCAAAATACTGCGCTGATCAATCTGATCGCCCCGAACCAGATGCAGCATCATCTGCAGGTAGGATTCAGGATCACCCAAGCCGTAAATTGCTGACACCGTCGCCACGATGATGGCATCAGAGCGCTCCATCATGGCTTTGGTTGCCGATAGTCGCATCTGCTCGATGTGTTCGTTTACCGAGGCATCCTTTTCGATAAAGGTATCGGAGGAGGGTACATAGGCTTCGGGCTGATAGTAGTCGTAGTAGGAGACGAAGTATTCCACCGAGTTATTGGGGAAAAACTCTTTGAATTCTCCGTACAGCTGGGCCGCCAATGTCTTGTTGTGGGCGAGAATCAAGGTGGGTCGCTGCACATTGGCAATCACGTTGGCAATGGTGAAGGTCTTACCGGAGCCCGTGACACCCAATAGCGTCTGTGCTGACAAACCTTGTTCAATACCGGTGGTTAGTTCGCGGATGGCTTGCGGCTGATCACCGGCGGGCTCGAACTTGCCCACTACCTGAAAGCGTTGCTCACTGCGTTCGGCCATAGTGCTTGAATCTCTCCTGTCATGCTCTTTTTCGGACAGCACTCATGCTGGCGTCGAAAACGGACTCTAGTCTACGAAAATGCTGGTTGGGTAACCAGTTCTATATCGAGGCAGGCTCCCAATGTGCTCTAAGGTAAAACCTTAGTTGCTGCTTTCTCAGGTAATTCTTCATCTACCTGTACCTGCACGTATTCCAGCCGATGGCGCTATAAAGGTGCTATTACGCACGATTTGGACGCCCACTTGTCTTGTAAGGTTTTTTCTAATTGTTTAGTCATATAGATGAATGTTTTATCTATCCTCTGCAGCTTTTGATGCGGCAAAAGTGGCGGACTTCTAAGGAAATCTATGATGCAGTTGTCTTTACGTGCTCGCCTGCTGGGGGTGAGTGTTCTTGCTATCTTTGTGATAGTGGGGTCGATGGTGTGGCAGGCAAGTCAGTCACTGAAAGATCAGATGCTAAGCTCACTGCTGGCGGATGCGCAGCATTTCTCCGGTGCTTATGGTGAAGGTGTCGGGCAGTGGCTGGATGACCGGCGCACGGCTCTGCATGCACTGACTCGTTCCCTCGAGGCTAATGCAGACCAGTCTCCTTATGCCTTTGTGCGTCAGGCCTATGAGTCAGGCAGTTTTGGCGTGGCGTTCTATGGCACCGAACAGGGCAAGATGTACCGCCAGGACCCTGCATTGGATGCAAACAATGCTGGCTATGATCCTCGCAAAAAGAGCTGGTATCAGGATGCCTTGAGTGCAGGTCAGCTTGCTGTCTCTGATCCAAGCTTGAGTACAACCCTTAAGCAGATGGTGATTATTATCACCGAGCCTGTTCGTGTTCGCGGCCAGGTCGTAGGGGCGGCAGGTGCCAATGTGCCATTGGAGGTGCTCTCCAGGCGCACTCAGGCACTGGATGTTCCCGGTAAAGGCTATGCGATTTTGATTGATCGCAATGGGCTGATCATCGCGCACTCGGACAGCTCACAACAAAACCAGCCTATCGGTAAACTGAGCCCACTGTTTGAAGGCTCATCACTGAGTCATTTAATCTCTGACAACAAGCTCAACGAAGCAAATCTCGATGGCCGCGACCGCTTTGTCTACGCTCAGGCAATTCCCAATAGTGATTGGGCGCTGGTGTTCGTCATGGATAAATCCACCCTTATGGCACCTATCTATAAGCTGCTGATTCAACAGGTGATCATCGGTGCCGTATTGCTGGTGATCTTCTCTTCAGTATTGATGCTGCTGTTCAAGGTGATGTTCCGTAATCTGGAAAATGTCGCAATTGCACTGGAGGATATTGCTCAGGGCGATGGCGATTTAACGCAGCGAATTCCCGTGACTCGCAAAGATGAGATCGGGCGTGTGGCAGAGGGCTTCAATGACTTTGTTAGCCACATGCACGGCATTATCAGCCGTTTAAAGGGTACTTCGACGTATCTCACCACAGAAGCAAATGGTGTCTCCAGTGGTGCGACGGAGCGAAGCCAGCAGGTGCAACTGCAGCTGAGCGAAATTGATATGGTCGCCACCGCCGTCACCGAGATGGCCTCTGCGACAGAGGAAATCGCCGGCAATGCAGAGCTTACGGCTTCGGCGGCTCAGGAGTCTGTTGCTCTCTCCAAAGAAGGCCAGCAGCAGGTACAGCAGAGCCAGGGGTCGATTCGTAACCTGGCGGGTGAAGTGGAGCAGGCGACCGGCATCATTGCTGAGCTGAATAACCATGCCCAGCAGATTAGCGGCATTCTCTCGACCATTAGCGGTATTGCCGAGCAGACGAACCTGCTGGCGCTGAATGCGGCGATTGAAGCTGCACGCGCTGGCGAGCAGGGGCGCGGCTTTGCCGTCGTCGCCGATGAAGTGCGTGTGCTGTCGCAACGCACCCATGCCTCGACTGAAGAAATTCAGGGCATGATCGAAGTGCTGCAAAAAACCACTGGTAAAGCTGTCAGCATCATGGAAAAAGGTCATCGACTGGCGCAGACCAGCGTGGCAGATGCTGATGAGGCGCATCAGCGTCTGACTCAGATGACCGCCTCGATTGCTTCCATTGCCGATATGGCAACGCAGATTGCATCAGCAGCAGAAGAGCAGACGTCTGTCACCAACGAGATCAATCGCAACACCGAAGCAATTCGTGGGGTGGCTTCAGAGATGGCCAGAGAAAGTGAGTTTGCTGCCGAGCAGGCGGTTCGCCTGCATGATTTGGCCAGCGAGGTACAGTCTGAGGTTGAGCAATTCAAGCTCTGAGTTGCCAGAAACTGCGGGCAAGGCGGGAGGCAGCTTCGCTAAACGCCTTGTTTGCATTAGCTTTTTAAGGTTTTTCTTGACTCGGCAAGATGGATCAGTACTATAGGCGCCCGTGCTGAATTGTTCCCTGATAGCTCAGTTGGTAGAGCAGCGGACTGTTAATCCGTTGGTCGCAGGTTCGAGTCCTGCTCGGGGAGCCATCACAATGATCACTACGTTCTGATAGCACATCTCAAGGCTATTCCCTGATAGCTCAGTTGGTAGAGCAGCGGACTGTTAATCCGTTGGTCGCAGGTTCGAGTCCTGCTCGGGGAGCCACTTCTTTTTAAGGCGTTCTGCCTTAGGATTTTCAAGCCCTTTTCCAACGCCATACAGAAAGCTGTTTTAGCCCTGGTTTGCCTATCTATACGCTCAACTGGCATTGAGATACCCTTCGGTTCGGGTAATCACAGTGATGCTTTCGATGGGTCAGCCTTCCTCGTTTCAGATATTTCTTACGTTTCTTCGGTTGGGCTTAACTGCCTTTGGCGGTCCTGTCGCACATATAGGCTATTTCCACCGTCGATTTGTCATTGAGCAGTGCTGGCTAGGGGAGTCTCAGTTCTCATACATGCTGGGGCTTTGTCAGTTATTACCGGGCCCGGCGAGCAGCCAGTTAGGCTTACTGATCGGCTGGCATCTGGCAGGCTGGCGTGGAGCGCTGGGAGCCTTCCTCGGTTTTACCCTGCCATCAGCGTGCCTGATGCTGGCATTTGCTGGCGGCTTTAACTGGTTTGAGCAGCAGGGGCTGATGTCCTGGTTGCATGGCTTAAAACTGCTGGCTTTCGTGATTGTATTGGATGCCGTGCTGGGGATGGCGCAGCGGCTTTGTCACGATGGTTTTACTCGGTTGATTGGCTGTATGGCGCTGATAATGGTGCTTCTGATTCCGAGCTTTTGGGGACAGGGATTGGTGATTATTCTGGCCGGATGGCTGGGGCTGAGATTTACCCCTTCCGGGATGCCTGTGGCGATGCTCTCTCCCTCTGAGAGTCCAAGAGCGCTTATGGCGGCTCCCGGGCTTCGCTTGTTTGTGGTGCTCCTGATTCTTGCTTTGCTGCCGCTCGTTTCCGGAACGCTGTCGGTGTTCGCGGATTTCTATCGTTCCGGAGCCTTGGTGTTTGGCGGCGGCCACGTCGTGCTGCCACTGCTGGAGCAGGTAAGCCAGAGCCATCAACTGATGACTCCATCGCAGTTTATGGCGGGTTATGGAGTGGCGCAGTTGCTGCCCGGTCCTTTATTTAGTTTTGCCGCTTATGTGGGAAGTTTTTCTGGCGGTACTTCGCCCTCAATAGGGTTAGGCCTTCTCTGTATGCTGGCGCTTTTTCTTCCCGGTTTTTTGTTAGTGCTCAGCGTATGGCCCTGGTGGAAGGCGTTATCAGCCAATGCCTCACTGAAGCAAGGTATTAATGCGATGAACGCTGCGGTAGTCGGGATACTGGCTGCTGCGTTGTATTCACCGTTGTGGCAAACCACTATTTTTTCCCTGAGCGATGTGCTGATTGTAACGTTGGGGCTTGTGCTCTATCGCTATTGTCACTGGTCAATGGGGCGGCTGGCACTTGTCTGCCTGGTTCTCGGGAGATTATTCGGATGATGTGTTCTTCAGGACTGCAGAAATGGCTTAGAGCAGCGCTGTTGTTGGGCTTTAGCCTGTTGGCTCAGACGGCATTTTCCGCGGGGAAAGACCAAGAGATGGTCGGTGTGGTCAGCTATGTGGTCGATGGCGATACGCTGTATATCAATGCGCAATCACCCTCGGGGGAGAAGCCCAAACGGGTCAAGGTTCGCCTGCGCGGCATAGATGCGCCCGAGTATGATCAACCCTATGGCCTTGAAGCCAAAGCCTGGTTGGCCGAGCAGGTGTCTCACCATAAAGTGCATATTCGTTATCAGGGTTATGATGATTACGGTCGTATGCTAGGCACGGTGTATCTCGGTAAAACCAATATCAATCTGGCGTTGGTCAAAAATGGCGCAGCCTGGGCGTATCGACAATACAAACCGGGAAAGCGGATTCTGGATGCAGAAATGAATGCCAGGCAGGCAAGACTGGGGTTGTGGCATTCAGGTGCGGCCATTGCGCCGTGGGTTTGGCGCCACTCGAAGCGATAAGAAGCGTAGAACGTAGAAAGCGGGTCACGCAGAAAGCGCCCGCAACAGGCGCTTTGGTCAATCAGGCAGTGATCAGTTAGTGGAGGTTTCCACTTTGCTCAGGGTCAGGTTGTCGCGATTTTGCTCAACCGTCGCCTGACCAATACCTTTCACTTGAGTCAGCTCTTCAACCGAGCTGAAACTCCCATGGGCAGTACGCCACTCCACAATCGCCTGTGCTTTTTTCTCGCCAATACCTGTTAGCGCCTGAGCCAGCTCTTGAGCGGTGGCGGTATTGATATCGACGGGAGCGGCAAAGGAGAGAGAGGAGAAAGCCAGGCTGATACCGGCCAGAAGAAAACGAAGTCCTTTCATTTTTCATTCCTTGTAGAGAGTAGACCTCCCGATCCTGGGAGGCTGTTCTACTCTACAAGGTTCTTTGCCAAGAACAATAGGTGACCAGAGGTCAGAGAGAAATATTCCTGGCGGGTTTCATAGGCTTAGCAGGGCTGACCAATCTGGGAAACCAGATCCCGTGCTGCTGACAGGTGGCGAACAGACAACTGCGTCCCACCAAGGCCCACTACTGTCAGATGAGCGCATTTGTTGATTGGGTAGCCGATGGCTTCAAGGCGAACACTTTCAACACGATTGAACTTGATGTGTGCTTTATAGCTGACTGGCCAGCGGGCGTTAATGATCAACGCATCAGCCGTTACATCAATGGACATATTGAAGGTGTATAACAGCTGGAAAACCAGCTTCTTCAGGGCCCAAAGTGCCGGGATATAAAGCAGATAGGGGATGTAACCCGCCCAGGATACTGAGACAAGATCCTGAATAAAATCGATCTGCGTCAGTTCGGTCAGACCCAGTGTTAACCAGTGCTCCAAAGGAGCGAAGAGGGCATTGGCCAGAAGCAGCAGCACCACAAAGAGGATGACAGGTCTGATCAGGCTCAGCAGGCTGACGCGATAGGACGTCACTACCATTTCCGTTTGCATGTAATTTCCTTGCTATCTCGATAACAGGCTTAGGCACAGTCTGGCGGCAAAGCCAGTTGATGATTCACCGACCGCCTAGGATACCTGATCTGCGACGCATCGCCGTCATTTTTGTCACAGCATTTTTATTTAATTTACTCATATGGAGGTCGGAAATAATGAGATTTCCTGATCTCTAGGCAGGTAAAGAGAGAGCTTCGCAATGGCATATAGAAGGTCACGGTGCCTTGCACACCATGACCTGAAAGAACTTACCGTTAAAACAACTAGCGGATGGTTTTGAGAATGACGGAGTTCAGTACGGGAGAGGAGGCCGCAGATTTATCCGGTGCATGTGATGGGACAAGACGGATCTTCAGATTCGCGGGACTTCCCTGACCTGCTGCATTTTTCATCACCAACAAGGTCTGGGGTAACGCTATATGAAAGCTGGCGTTCTGTGCCATGTGCATTCCATGCATGGGGGGGCCAAAGAAGGCAATTGTACCGGCGTAGTAGGGGCTATCAGCAAAAACCTCTGTTACATCATCCGGAGCATTGACCAGAATATCAAACTCGCGCTGACTGGAGTTGCCGGTTGGGCGTGGAAGAACAATTTCGACGACCAGTTGTGCTTTAGCTTGCTGATGGGCCATAACTGCCTGAGACGGTAGGCTCAGTGTCGCTTCGTTATTCATAATATTGGCTTTGACCGGTGCCATTGTGTTCATGCCAGTGCTTTGCAGCGGCTGGACTCTGTCTCCAAAGCCTGGGCCATAGTCATAGCCAAACACCGATTTATCCAGATAGTCCTTGGCATAGCGACGACCCACAGGTTCCCCTTTGCTGTCGACATAGAACTGGAAGGGTTCGTTATCGTAGAGCTGTTTGTCTGCTGCAATGGTGGGCTGGGGGTTGCGACCAGCGGCTAGCTGCTGACGCTCCCAGACATCCCAAAGCCTGTCCATATTGGCATGGTGCAGGAAGAAGATGGGGTCCACCGGGGATAAGAAGTTGGTCATAAAACCAAAGGGGCCCGGGCTGACGGGGCCTACACCGCCGATGTAGTTGTGCACTTTGTTGTGCGGAAAGCCTTCTAGTACGGAGAATTTGGTGGTATCGCCCGGAGACACGGTATGAGAGTCCGTTTTAGAGCTGGCAAAGCTCATCCATTTGACTGACGGATCAATGGGCTCGACCGATGAGCTGTAAAACGTCTCTGGGCTTAAGCCAAAGGTCACCACCAAAGGGGAAACATCGAAGCTGGTTTTAGGGTCAAGTTTCGGGTTGTCAGCACTCAAATAGCGGGCACCACAGGTGTTTACGTAAGCCATGTTTCCTGCGATGGCTCCCTGAACACCGGGATCGTAGCCAATTACGCTGTTCCACAAATCATCAAAGGTGCTGTATCCACGCTCTTTCTGCTGGACTAGCTGAGAGGGCGTCAGGGTATTCCAGTAATTGCTTAGGGGGGCTTTGACGAAGTCGGTGAACTTTTGCAGGTTGCCTGTGAAGGCTGAGTAAGACGAATTGGTTGGTGTTAGAACACCTTCAAACATGCCCGCGGGAATTTCGGGAGTTTCCGTCCAGTCCCAGAAAGGCAGGGTAAACTCCGGGTTGCCGCTTAAATCACGGATAATCTGCTCGAAGTAGCCGATGTATCCGCGGTGCCACACATAGAACCACCAGTTCCCGTGAGGGCAGTCCATCATGTGAATGAAGGCGTAGCGAAACCAGTTGCGATGATCGGTCGCAGGCAGGTTGAGCATGGCCTCCACCCCTTTCTGGTAACTCTTAAGCATGGCCTGACCTTCCGGTGAGGTGACGCTATAGCGGGTATAGCGTGCTTTGGGTGCGGCAAACAGGCGTGGAGCTGATAGTGAAGCAGCGGCCAGGGAGCCCGCCACAATAAAGTCGCGACGTGTCATTTGTGGCATCGTGTCATTCCTTAACAGTGATGAAATATAAACGAACGAAAGGTGTGCAAATAAAAGATAGCAGCGCTTTTTCAATCTGTGAGATTTTTTAAAAAGTATTGAAGTGGTCGAGGCTGAAGGCCTGCCGATATCGGCAGGTTTGGCAGGTTAAGCCTGATCCGAGAGATCCGACTCTGATAATTAATCTTGTGGTCAGATATCCATAGGGACGTGGCGAATGGAAGTCAGAAATAACGGTCGCCGCTAGTGGCGGTATTGGCCTCAGAGGGTTACTGGCCCGGAAGGCGTCAGTAAGTGTGCTTTAAGCTCGGGGCGGGGGCCAGAGGTGAGTATGAGTTTGACTCCCTGTATCTCAAGCTGTTCAAGGCTTTGACCGAGGGCATCGGCATCAGGGTGGATGAGCTCCAGGCTTTCAAGGTTCAGTCCCGCGGTTTTAGGCAGGGTGTCTGCAGGCCCCGGGCTTTGCCAGTGAATCAGCGAAGGAAAGGTTCCTGCAAACCCCAGTGCGGCATTGGGGCGAAGGCCAAATTCCCAGCGCAGCTCACCACGCGAGAGCGCCATCGCCTCTTCAGGAAAAGGGTAGCCACGGCCAAGAAAGTGAGACCAGTCATCAATTGCTGCAACCCAGGTTCTCAGCGTTGGGGTATCCGGAGGACTATCCAGATCAAACCAGCGTGGGTGACTCGGGCTATTTAGGGAAGGGTCCACGGCGATGACTTCGATATATCCGCCATGCTCAAGAGCCAGCACCGCATTGTGCGTGCCCATGGCCAGATGCTGTCCGCCGGTGAGTAGTGGCAGCTGCAGGATATCCTCAACATAGCGTCGGCCAGTGTCGAGATCAGGCGCAGTCATCACCAGATGATCGAATCGAACCAAAATCGCTCTCCTCAGATACTTTCCCTAAAACTTTCACTGAGCCTAGACCGCCAAAGACGTCTTGGCCAGAATCCGGCGGCCTTGCTCCGTGTCGGTGTCAGCTTATATCAACCAGAATCTCACCGGGTGTGACTCGATCACCTTTCTGGATATAAACCTCCTGAACGGTACCTGAAACCGCTGCTTTCACCTCGGTTTCCATCTTCATGGCTTCAATGACCAGCACGGGCGCGCCTGCCTCGATGGCATCGCCCGCTTTGACAAGCACATCGACGATATTGCCCGGCATGGAGGTCGTGACATGGCCTTCTTTACTGGCTTTGCCACGCTTACCCTGTCCTCCGCTTCCCTGAGCATGTTCACCCTGAGTCTCCAGGTGAACTTCTTCCGGCATGCCATCAATAGTCAGAAAGAAGCTACGGTCCTGCTCACCACGAGGGCCTGCACCGGTAATCTGGATATCGTAAGTCTCGCCATGCAGCGTCACTTTAAAGGAAGTGGGAACAGCATCACTTTGAGGCTGGGTTCGTGGCAGTAACGGCTCTGGCGATAGCGTTCCTTCTTCACGCTCCTTGAGATAGGTGCGGGCGACTTCCGGGAACATCGCATAGGTCAGTACGTCTTCATCGGTTTTAGCAAGCTCGCCGATATCAGCGCGGAGCTTATCGAGTTCATCACTGAGCAGGTCGGCAGGACGACAGTCAATCAGTTCTTCATTGCCAATGGCTTGCTGGCGGATATGCTCATTCACAGCAGCAGGTGCCTTGCCATACCAGCCCTGGAGATAGCGTTTTACCTCATTCGTGATGGTTTCGTAGCGCTTGCCCGTGAGGACATTCATGACCGCCTGGGTGCCTACAATCTGGGAGGTTGGCGTCACCAGAGGCGGGTAGCCCAGATCTTTGCGTACGCGCGGAATTTCATGAAATACATCCTGAATCTTATCCAGTGCACCTTGTTCACGCAGCTGGTTGGCAAGGTTTGACATCATGCCACCGGGCACCTGGCTAATCAGTACCTGAGAGTCGACATCGTTATATTCGCTCTCAAACTGGTGGTACTTCTTGCGGATCTCACGGAAGTACTGGCTGATCTCCTGCAGCAGTTTGAGGTCAAGGCCGGTCTCATAACCTGCCGCATGCAGGGACGCGACCAGTGACTCCGTTGGTGGGTGGCTTGTGCCGCCTGAGAAAGAGCTGATCACGGTATCGACATGATCACAGCCTTCCTCCACCGCTTTCATCTGGCACATGGCGGCCATTCCCGAGGTGGCATGAGAATGCAGGAACAGTGGCACACTAAAGCGATCTTTCAGTGCCTTAACCAGATCGGCGGTGGCTTTTGGGGTAAGAAGGCCCGCCATATCTTTGATGGCGATGGAGTCTACTCCCATGTGAATCAGCTCATCCGCCAGCTTCACATAGGCACTTAACGTATGGACCGGGCTGGTGGTATAGCAGAGTGTGCCCTGCGCATGTTTTCCTGCCGCTTTGGTCGCTTCAATGGCGGTGCGCAGGTTGCGGACATCATTCAGCGCATCAAAAATACGGAACACGTCCATGCCGTTATCGGCTGCTTTCTGCACAAACGCACGGACCACGTCATCCGAGTAGTGGCGATAGCCCAGCAGGTTTTGACCGCGAAGCAACATCTGCAGGCGAGTGTTAGGCAGCGCCTGACGTAGCTTGGCGAGACGCTCCCACGGATCTTCACGCAGAAAGCGCACGCAGGCATCAAAAGTGGCGCCACCCCAGACTTCCAGTGACCAATAGCCAGCCTTATCCAGTTTGCCGCAAATCGGGAGCATATCTTCCGTGCGCATACGGGTGGCGATCAGGGATTGATGACCGTCTCTCAATACAACATCAGTAATATGAACTTTGGCCATAATGGCTACTCCTCGATGAATTCTCAGAGCCCCGCCTGTGCGGCGATAGCGGCAGCGATGGCAGCTGCCAGTGCCTCAGGGCGACGTTTAACTGAATAGTTGATCAGCTCAGGGTGAGCCTCGACAAAGCCGGTGTTGAAGGTTGCCGCTTTGAAATCCGGGTGCCTGAGAATGTTCTGGTAGTAGGGGATGGTGGTGGTGATGCCATAAATACTCATGTCACCCAGTGCTCGTTGTGAGCGGGCAACCAGCTCATCCCAGGTCAGTGCCCAAATCACCAGCTTGGCGCAGAGGGAGTCGTAGTAGGGGGGAATGGTGTAGCCGGTGTAGATCGCAGAGTCAGTTCTAACACCAGGGCCACCCGCAGAGTAGTAACGGCTGATGCGTCCAAAGCTTGGCAGGAAGCCGTTGCGAGGGTCTTCGGCGTTGATCCGGAACTGGGCGGCAAAGCCGCGAATGCTGACATCACTCTGGCTAAAACCTAAGGTTTCACCGGCGGCAATCCGAATCTGGGTCCGGACGATATCGATTCCGGTAATTTCCTCAGTGATCGTATGCTCGACCTGAACACGGGTATTCATTTCCATAAAGTAAAACGAGCCATCACTGTCCAGCAAAAACTCGACTGTGCCGGCATTACGATAACTCACCGCCTCCGCCGCTTTCACCGCCAGGCTTCCCACGTATTCACGTTGTTGCTGATCCAGCTGGGGCGAGGGCGCAAGCTCAATCAGCTTCTGGTTGCGGCGCTGAACAGAGCAGTCGCGCTCGTAAAGGTGAACCGTGTTGCCATGACTGTCGGCGAGAATCTGTACTTCGATATGGCGTGGGTTAACGATGCATTTTTCCAGAAAAACTTCTGCGCTGCCGAACGCCTTGGTGGCTTCGGAGATAACCCGTTGGAAGTTCTGCTGTAGCTCCTGGCGATCATTACAGCGGCGAATGCCACGGCCGCCGCCGCCAGAAGTCGCCTTGAGCATAATCGGATAGCCAATGCGCTCAGCCTGCTCAATTGCATCCTCAAGGTTGGCAAGATTGCCCTCGCTACCCGGTGTGACGGGAACACCTGCGGCAATCATGCTTTGGCGAGCCATGGTTTTATCGCCCATGGAGTGAATAACCTGCGCTTCCGGGCCAATAAAGATAACGCCGCGCTCAGCGCAAATCCGGGCCAGATCGGGGTTCTCGGAAAGAAAACCATAGCCGGGATGCAGCGCATCGCAGCCCGTTTCAACGGCGAGATTGACGATATGGTGAGGATTCAAATAACCGGCGAGAGGTTCTGCGCCAATGCAGTAAGACTCATCGGCCTTTTTGACATGCAAGGCATAGCGATCGGCTTCTGAGTAAATCGCCACGGCGCGAATGCCCATTTCCTGGCAGGCGCGAACTATACGAACGGCGATCTCGCCACGATTGGCAATCAGTATCTTTTTAATCACGGTAGTCACCTGTGATAGCGATTGATGGCTGCCCAAGCAGATTAAGCACTAACAGCGATGCGTGAAAGAGGGTAACAGGTAGACCTTAGCATAAATTTGCTGCGTTGCAGCATGAGTGGCAACGCAGCAGAGGTCGAGCGGAGAGGGTTTAGTGGGTGTTTTGCCAGGCGGTGATTAAGCCATTAATTTCTTTGCCAATGGCTTCAGGAATATTCTCAATGTAGAGGCTCATTAAACCGTCCGGATGGTGTACCACATCGCAGATAAATTGACTTTTACTGTCCGGGGCGAAGGCCTGAATCATCTTGTGGCAATCAATCAGCAAGGCATCAATAGTGCGAGCCAACGCTTCTGGGGTTCGTTCTGGAGACATGTCATGGGCCATGCGTTTGATGGCTTCCTTTAGCCGCGGGTTATCAGGCACATGATTGGCAATAATCGGCAGAAACTGCAGCTTTAAGCGTTCGGGGTGGTGATAGTCCGGCAGTAACTGAAGCTCAAAATGCGCATCGTTAGCGCCTTCAAAAACGGCAGCCTCATTGTTGAGACTCGCCAGAACCCATGAGTTGCCCAGTTGTTCATCGATTTGCTGACAAAGGGTTTTGAATTCTTGTTTTTCAAACATGTTGACCTCGCAAAGGTGAACTGCGCGCCGACTGGAGAAAAATCCAGCACCCGGAAGTCGCGGTGGTTCCCGAAATAGACCTTGTATGCATCAGGTGTTATATGAACTTAGCGGCCATGATGCAAGACAGACCATAGGCTCATCTGCCGGCGGTTGCGCCAGATCATGCCAGGTAGCGAGTGATGACTGCAGAAACAAAAACAGCCCCTTGCGGAGCTGTTGAAACGTGGCTTATTCCGTGAGATCTCAGACGTGAAAACGCTCTAACAGCTGGCGCTGGTTGCGGGCCAGTTCCAGCATCTGGCTGCTGCTACCTGCGGTGCGCTCGGCACCTTTGGCAGTTCGCTCCGCCGCTTCGCTGATACTGAGAACATTATGGCTAATATCCTGCGCGGTACTGCTTTGCTGCTCTGTGGCGCTGGCGATTTGCAGGTTGAGATCACGAATGTGGGTGATGGCCTCGACCATTTCTTCCAGCGTTGAGCCCGCAAGGCTGGCTGCCTCAACGCATTCATCGCTCTGTTTGCGGCTGTTATTGATAACCTGCACCACGTTGGAAATACCACCGCGCATCTGCTCAATCATCTGCTGAATTTCGCCTGTGGAGGCCTGAGTTCGGCTGGCAAGTGTGCGGACCTCATCGGCCACCACCGCAAAACCGCGCCCCTGTTCGCCTGCGCGCGCCGCTTCAATGGCGGCGTTAAGCGCCAGCAGGTTGGTTTGCTCGGCAATGGTGACGATGGCATCCAGAATACTGCCAATGTTCTGGCTGTACTGCTGCAACTGCTCAGTCGCGGTGCTGGCGTTCTTCATCTGATCAGCCTGGTTATGAATACTGCTCAGCGTACGATCAACACTGCTACGAACGTTGTCCGTCAGGCCTTTGGTGTTATCGACGGAGTTCATGGTGTACTGAGCCTGCTCCGCCACGTTCTGAACCGTGCTTTCCATCTCTGTCATTGCTGTTGCCGCAGAAGTCAGCTGCATTTTCTGATCCTGCACTGCACTCATGCTTTGTTCACTGATGGCCGCGTTTTCTTCGGCCATGACTGCAAGGCGGTCGGCTTCACCCGTCATTTGAACGATCAGCTCCTGCAGGGTACTGGTTAGCTTGTTGAGCTGAATGCCCAGCTGACCAAACTCATCCTTGCGGGACACATCAAAGCGGGAGCGCAGATCGCCTTCGGTCACTTTGCCCAGTATCTGACCGAACTGGCGAAGCGGTTTCCGAATACTGGTGACAACCCAGGTGCCAACCAGGAATGCCAGAATCAGCGCGGCAACACTGGAAATCATGATGATGGTGCGGCTGGCGGTAATGGTGCTGTCAGCATCATTAGAGGCAACCAGTGAAGCCTGATCCGCATCCTGAATCAGTTCACGAAGGGTGCTGAGGGTTACGCCCAGCTGCTTCTCGGTCGTGGCAAGGCTGGTACGGATTTTCTGTTGCAGGTCGTAGTCTTTTTCAATCAGCGCCAGCAAGCCGTCAGACTCAGTCAGTGCCTTACTGACCTGTCCCACCAGAGCTTTTACCTTGTTGGCATTTTGCGCATCGACATCAGCAAACTCTTGCAGGCGCTGCGCCATCTGGTCCGCCAGACCTTTAACATCGGCTCGCAGATTATCAATGTTCAGTGTGCTGTCGTAGTTGGCAAAGGCGGTTGCTGTTTTGGTCAGTACCAGAAGCAGGGCGTTGGACTGAACCTGTGGTCCGTTAGCGCCGTATTGGCGGTCGGCGCGAAGGGCATAGTTACGCAATACATTGCTGACACCCGAAAGTTTGCGCTCAAACAGCTTCTGAGCAGTACGCAACTGAGCATCGACCGTCAGTAGTTCCTTGTGCTGATCAAGCAAGGTGTTCGCCAGACGCTTGTAATCTGAGGCCACCTGACCTGCTGCAGCCAACGGCGCTTTGAGAGGGGACTCGTCATCCAGAGTACTGTTTAACTCCTCCTGCTTGGCAAAGAAGTCGCTCATGGCAGTGTCAAATTCCTGACGCTGCTTCTTCATGCGATCGGCATCTTCGGCGCTCAGGTAGTACTGCAGGGCATTCTGGGCAGCAAGAATATCGAGGTTCTGTTCGTACGAGCTTTTAAGCAGTGGTGTGGTTTCACCTGTAACTTCACGTAGCTTGCTATTAATAGCGCCCGAGCTTTGAAAGCCTGTCAGACCAATGCCAGCAAGCATGAGCAGTAACAGTACAAAACCCAGGATAATTCTCTGGCTGACGTTCAGGTTCATTGGCACCTCGAAACTAGCATTGGACCGGAATGTCAACGCTGGCAATCTCCCTTGATTGCCAGCGACCCCATAGGCCTTTAGTCCGGCCCGCTATATTCATCTAAGTTAATATATTCGTCTATATACTACTTAAGTGGAAGGTGATTGCTTAGAGTTCACGAAATCGTGAATCTTTGCAGAAGCTCCCGTTGCTGTTGAGCCAGCCCCAGCAGTGAGCGGCTGCTTTCTGCAGTTACCCGGGCTCCATTCGCTGTCTCTTCGGCAGAATGATTGATCTCAGAAACGCTGCGGCTAATTTCCTGAACGGTGGCTGCCTGCTGTTCTGTAGCGCTGGCGATTTCGATATTCATATCCTTAATACGCTGGATGGCAGCATCCATCAGGGAAAGCGAATCACCGGCGGATGCGGCTGTCGAGACGCACTCATCCGAGCTGGTGCGGTTTTCAGTCATCACATCAACCACTTCCCGAACGCAATGCTGCATCTGTTCGATCATGGCCTGAATTTCACCGGTGGAGCCCTGAGTGCGGCTTGCCAGCGTACGAACCTCATCAGCTACCACCGCAAAACCGCGTCCTTGCTCTCCCGCACGAGCCGCTTCAATAGCCGCATTAAGAGCGAGTAGGTTGGTTTGCTCAGCGATGTTACGGATAGCATCCAGAATCGAGTCAATTTTGTCGCTGTAAGTATCCAGTTGTCCGGTAACTTCTGCGCCGCGTTCAATCTGGCGTGCCTGAGTGTTAATGGTGGAAACGGTGGAGTCCACGCTGACTCGGGCGCGTTCTGCCAGCTCAGCATTATCGTTCACGGTTTCCAAGGTCATCTGCGCGCGGCCAGCCACATCATGGACGGTGCTTTCCATTTGCGTCATGGCCGACGCTGCCATTGCCAGTTGCTCTTGCTGATGGCGAATGGCATTCAGAGCAGACTCACTAATGCTGTTATTGGAAGCGGCCTGATGCTCCAGTGTATCTGCTGCTGCCTGAAGATCGCTCAGGGTGCTGCGTAGCATCTGCACAAGCTGGTTAAGGCTTTGACCCAAACGGCCAAACTCATCTTTACGCTTGTCATCAAACTGAACCCGAAGATCCCCTTGCGTCATGGTGGAAAGGGTTGTCCCAAAGGCCTTTAAAGGACGACGAATACTGTTAGTGACCCAAAGGCCAATGATGAGCGCTACGGCAATGGCTGCAAGGCTGACGGTCACCAGAATCAGGCGGCTTTTAACAATGGTGCCATCTGCCTGCTCGGTGGCATTCACTGAGGCGGCGCTGGCCTGATCTGCAAAAGCATTTAATTGCTCATAGGTGGCGCTAATCAGCTTGTCGGCCTTTTGCAGAGCCTGATCCTGGGTTGTACGAAGTTTCGCCCAGGCAAGATCGAGCTGATAAAGACCCTCTTCATTGGAGATATCAAAAAGAACTTTCTTGGTCATCAGGCCGGCTTTCATCGCCTGGCCCCGGTCGGCAGCTGAGAATTCTTTCAGGCGCTCTTCAATCTTGTCATCCAGCGTATCCATGGTTTCAGCCAGAGCGACAGGATCAGGATCAACCTTAAAACGGTCAAAAGTCAGTGTGATCTTATTCACTTCGTTCAGCAGGTTGTTGGACTGCACCTGAGGGCCGCCGGGTTCATTGCCTTTACGTGATGCATATTGCTGCAGGAAGTTTGCCAGCTTATCAGCCTGAATTTTGACCTGCTCCTGACGGCGACGCATTTTTCCTTCAAGATCCAGTGAGTCCTGATGCAGCTTTTGCAGGCTCTGTGCGGTGGTCTGGTACTCCATCGCATTGTCATGACTCTGGGTCAGGAGAGACTCCATTTCCGGACGGTTATTTAAGTACTTATGTAACGCATCACTGCTGGAAGAGTAGGAGTCCATGGCACCGGAAAAGTCCTGACTATAGCGCTTCAGGTCTTTGTCACTGCTATGGGATAGATAGTATTGCAGGGCAATCTGAGCCTGCAGTATCTGTGAAATCTGCTTCTGTGCCCCTTCAATGAGCGGGGTCGTTTCTTCCGTGACGAGATGAAGCTTTTGGTTGATCGTGCGATTACTGAACAGGCTGGATGCGCTGATGCCCAAAAGGAGCAATAACAGTGCTCCAAAGCCGATCAGTATTCGCTGTACAAGCGATAGGGACATGGTCATAAGCCAACCTCCATAATGCGGTTTGCAGAGGACACTCTGACCGCTCTTATTATTTTCGGACGGTACTGCTTAAAAAGTTCGAAAACCGGATTTACTACTGAATCCTGATACCTTTCAGTCTCTTATATTGGGTGGCATCTAGGCTACCCCCCATTGCAGTGTCTCCTTGGGTCTGTCATTAAATGTGGAAATAATTGCACGTTTCATCGTGGATAAAAGTCATGAATGAGATTCAAAAAAGCCTGTCTCAATTGACTTTTTGTTGCAGTGCAGGATGTTTCAGCAGCTGCTCGAAGGTGTTTTCGATATCTGATTGGCCGGGTAGTAATAAGTCACTGTGCCATTGCCAGGAGGGCAGGCGCATATTGGTATGGTCCAGTAATTCGTTGAGTTTTTGCTGTAGCAGCGTCAGCAATGTCTCTTCCTGACAAGGCCAGATCGCCAGAAAGGTTTCACCAAAGCGCCCAAAGCGCGCGCTCTCAGGCAGAGCTTCCTGCCAGATTATTTCCAGTTGGTCCAAGAGTCGTAAACAGCCAAGAAACCCCAAATGGCGCTGCCACTCATTCCATTGCTGGCAATGCCATACCATGGCCAGGTGTGGCGTTTTAAGCTGTGTCTGCGGAATCTCGATCAGGTTTTGCAGACTGCTTTTACTGACGGTGTTATGGCGGGTGATTTCGTACTGAGTACGCTCGTTATTGATATCTTCAGCCTGCACCAGCAACTGGGTTTGGTGCGCATCCAGATAACGCAGTTCCAGTTTATGCCAGCGCTCGCCAAAGGGGGTTTCCAGCAGGCGTTCACATTCAAAGCTTGATTGCCCCTGAAGCAGGCTTAGCATGCGCTCAGTTTCCTCACGCGAACCCACAAGATCCTCCAGACGAGTGACATGGTACTGAAAGGTCTGATGAAAGATCGGGTTGGCGCTGATCAAATGCAGGCCAGGCCCGTAAAGAGAAACCATGGTCGAGTTGGAGCCATGTGATACGCGTTGAATTTCTTCGACTTCACCGTGCTGATAGGGCGCCTCACAGAGCATGGCCATGTGGCCATCCGGCATGATGACACCGGAGAAGAGACACAGAACGCGCTTGGATTTTTGATTGGGGGTGAGCGTCCACCATTTGGTCAGGCGTTTGCCCTGACGAAAATCATCCAGATACTGGCAAAGAGTAACGTAGACGGCATTGGACATTTCTTTGCGAAAGTCGCGTGAGCAGAGTTCCTCGAGGTTAGGGCTATCCCATAACTCAAGTCCTGCTTCATTTGCCCACGCCAGTTTGTAGTTGAGGGTGTCATAAATCCAGACCGGCGTGGACAGTCGGGAAAGCATTACTGTTTGAAGATGTTCGGGCAGCAATATGGCTATCCTTAGTGTTTCTTGTAACGCCTGGTAATTGTCATTCTAGAAGTGTAATTCGGAAATACCAAATCAAATTACCCTTAAAAATGAAGGAAATGAGGCTATTCAAGACTAAGGGTGTAGAAGAGTTCGGAACTACAGTTTTTAACAATACTGGCGGCTGCCTATCTCACAGGCTGGTGGTTTCCTGAGCCAGCCAGCGCTTAAGAATGGCTTTAATTTCCTGACGCTTGAAGGGCTTGGAAATGAAATCATTCATTCCGGCCGCGAGGCAGCGGTCACGATCGCTCAGTGTCGTGTTGGCGGTTAGGGCAATCACCGGAGTCTGTGAGTAATGCTCAAAGCGACGTAGTCGTCGGGTGGCTTCCAGTCCATCCATGACCGGCATTTGCATGTCCATGAATACCAGATCAAATTGCTGCTGTTTGCAGATTTCGAGCGCAACTTCTCCATCACTGGCCACTTCCACCTGACAACCCAGTTTGACCAGAACGGCTGAGGCAAGGCGCTGGTTGATTGGGTTGTCCTCCACCACGAGGACGGAATAGTTGAGTTTGGGCTCTGGGGGCGCTTCTTGCTGAGGTGTCGATGCGGGGAGAGGTTCACCTGAGAGTAGGCGGACAATAGTGCTGCGTAATAGTCTCTGGCGTACGGGTTTGGGCTGGGTCGTGCTGAAAAAGCGTTTTACTTCCAGCGCCGGTGAAAAATTGGGGGTAGAGCTCAGTAGAATACGAGGAGCCTGATCGCACTGACCTTCAAGATGCTGCGCCAGAGCGAATGCATCCATATCAGGCATCGAGGCATCCAGCAGATAGAGCTGAAATGGACCTGACTCATCAATGGCTTGCAGTGCCTGAGTAAGGGTGGAGGTGGTAACGCACGTCATTCCCCAGCGTTTGACCAGAGAGCAAAATTGCTGACGGCTGCTGGTATTGTCATCCAGCACCAGCACTTTATTACCATCCAGCGGCTGCAGAGCTTCGAGATCCAGCGTCGGGTTAGGCGCGACTTCAGTGACCAACGTGAAAAAGAAGCGTGAACCTTCACCGGGGACGCTGGTTACGCCAATTGTCCCTTTCATTAGCTCGACCAGACGCTTACAAATGCTCAGGCCTAGACCGGTGCCACCATAGCGGCGAGTGGTGGAGGCATCCCCCTGGGCAAAAGGCTCAAACAGTGACTGGCGTGTTTCTGGCCGGATGCCAATGCCTGAATCGGTAACATCCACATAAATCACACGAGTTTCGCCCCGAAGTCGTTCCGCCCGAACGCTTAACGTGACTTCGCCTGTGTCTGTAAACTTAACGGCATTGCCAAGAAGATTGATCAGAATCTGTCGCAGCCGAGTGGAATCCAGCATGACAAAGCGTGGCACGGTTTCATCTATATCGCAGATAAGCTCTATGCGTTTTTCCGCTGCCTGAACGCTAAAGAGAGAGGCGGCATCCTCAATACAGTTATGCAGGTCGGTTTCCTGCAGGTTCAGCTCCAGCGCACCAGACTCGATCTTGGAGAAGTCCAGAACGTCATTGAGCAGACTTAGCAGTGCATTGGCGCAGTGTTGAGTCGTATCGACATACTCTTTTTGCTCGGAGTTAAGCGAGGTGTCATCCAGTAGCTGCAGATTACCGATCACGCCATTCATGGGCGTCCTGATCTCATGGCTGATGACCGCCAGGAAGTCGGACTTCGCCTGGTTGGCTCTCATGGCAGCATCACGCGCTAAGCGCATCTCATTTTCGACGCGCTTGCGAAGCGTGATATCCAGACCCTGACTGATGATGGCGCGTACCTGTCCATCAACGAACAGAGGGCGGAAATTCCATTGCCACCAGCCACTGCCATCCTCTATCTCAAGGTTATCAATGGGGTGACCCGCCGCCGCATGATCCAGCAGACGGTGCACTTCTTTTGGGAAGCAGTCAGTGATGCGAAGCGGAAGAATGGTGGGGTTATTACCACGAAGCTTGAAAGCCGCTTCATTGTACTGGGTGACAATGCCATCCGGGGTCCAGACCAGAATCGGCGAGAAGGCAGTATCAAAAAGATTGCGCAGGGAGGTTTCTTTTTCTGCGAGCTCGCGCACCACATTGCCGAGGCTTTGGGCAACCTGATCGTATTCACGGATACCGCTGGAAGGCATTTGTGGTGGATGCAACGTATCCTGTTGTTCCTTGGCATAGCGCGCAAGACGCCTGACCGGGCTGATGATTTTTCGGTGCAGTATGGCGGCAACAAGGATCGACATCATGAGAATCAGTAGTAACAGCTGAATAATCTGGCTGTTCAGATGTTGCTGTAGATTACTGTTCGCTGTGGAGGAGAGTGCCAGGCAGATCTGCAACTGCTTTTTCAGCGTCGCGAACGGGACAGGCTCGCAACTCCCAATACGCTTATGATCATCACCAAGATCCGGATTACCGTCACTCTGGAAGGCATTAGGCTGGTTGCGGGGTTCGGTGCTGGCAAGGATATGACTGCCTTTACGCAGGCTGACGATCTCTGCGCTGGATGACAGCCTGATTGCGTTAGCAAGACTCATGTTGTTATTGAGCACCACACCAAAGATAACCGTGCCTTCAACGGCGCCGGTATGACTATTAATGATCAGCTGTTTGTTGATCAGGATGTTCAGCGGTGTGGGGTTTGTCGATGAATTGACCTCCTTAAGCTGCCATTCCGAAAAATTCACGGGGTGGCGAAGCTCATTAACCAGCGTATCCAGCCCATAGAAAATGCTGCCGGGATCCGCCCAGACCAGCTCTGTGCCTTCCAGTAACATGGCGAAGTCAGGCCGGTTTCTGCCGAGTTCCTGCAGATGAATCTGCAAATCATCGGTTAATGCCTGAACCGTAAACTCATGTTCATGGTTGGTGACGTGGGAGAGGGTTACCAGTGCACGGGACTGACTTTCCAGCCAGTTGGTCATAAAGGTTTGGGAGCTATTATGGGCATGAGCCAGGCTGTTATCCTGCTCAATTTTCAAGAGGGCGTTAGTGTTTTCGTAAGAGCGATACAGTATCAGTGCTGAGGAAAGGGAGAGCGCACCCAATACCCACAACAACAGCACTGTAAACAGCGAGCGGCTCTTATTCATTCATTTTTATCCGAGTAGCGGAAAGCGTAGTCCCTGTATTCCTCAATCTTGTCGGCAGGCGTTGCCGGGGTCACAAGACGGAAGTCTCCACCAAATACCTGTGGGACCGCTTCTCCATTTCGGTCGCTATTAACAATCTCTGCCATGGCGATGGCGGCATCATCATTCATACGCATAACCGTTGCGACCATTCTGCCTTGTTGAATCGCATCCAGTTCAGCGGCGCCGCCGCCCCAGCCATTCACTGGAACCTTTCGCCCAAGCTTGTCCATGGCGTCCAGTGCACCCAGCGCAACATCGGTGCTACAAGCGTAAATAAAGTCCAAATGTGGGTGATTTGCCAATAATTCTTTAGTGACGTCTTCTGCTGATTTACGTGTCCCCTGGGTGTAGTAAGAGCTAAGCAGGTTAAAACGGTCATCCTTCTGCAACTGCTCGATAAAATAATCCCCCCTGAGACGGCTAACTAATCCGGGCCTGAAATACACCAGACCGTAATCGCGAGGTCCGGGGTAATGTTGGGCAAAAAAGTCCACGAGAAGGCGAGTCCCGGTCTGATGGTCAAAACCGATATAGGCGAGGGGAGGTGCGGACACCCAGCTTTTGATGGGTGTGGTGACATTCTGCAGGATGACTTTGGTGGTGCCGCTGGCCAGGATGAACTCAATCATCTTTTCCTGCTGCGGGCTATCCAGTGTCGTAATCAGGTAGTCGGGGTTTTCTTTAAGGATACTGGCAAATTGCCTGGCGATGACGGTGGCGTCTTCATCGGGTGAGAGGCTGTGGAGTGTGAGTTTGTATTTAACCTTGAGTTCATCAAGGCGCATCTTGAAGGCTTTAAGGTTTCGCCGCCAATAATCGGAGGTCTGAATCCCCGGATAGATGACGCTGATTGAGAGGGGGATGTTATCCGGTGAATTTTTGCTGGGAGCCGCAGGTTTTCTTACTTTCTGTGCTAATGCGTAGGCCAGGCTTTGTTGGGCGGGATGTGTTTCGAAATACAGATCCATCGGGATCATATCGTCATTAGCCAGCGTGGTTGTGGCAAGTAACGATGTCAGTGGAAGCGCAAGAAAAGCCAGAAGGCGCAGTGTATGTCTTCGATCCATCGGCTCGTCTCTCTGTTGTCACCTGATTTGTAACAGTATCAGGTGACAACAGATTGACAAGAATTATCCGAGTGAGTGGTTTTTGTTGTGGGTCAGATCAGTTCTGCTCAGCGGACTGTGATGTATCAAACGGGCCGCCACGGTTGTTTTCGAGGTAGGTCACCAGCTCGTCAAGGAAAATGCGCAGCTTGGTTGGCATCAGTCGGCGAGAGGGATAAACCGCCCAAATGGTTGCCGGCTCGATATCCCAGTCGGTCAGCAGAGGCTTGGCTGCTCCTGTGGCTTCCAGCTCGCGCATATAGGCCATCGGCAGACGGGCGATACCCAACCCGGTCAGCATCGCTTCACGACAGCAGGTCATGCTGTTGGCGCTAAGCACGGCGCGCGCTGTGATATGGACTTCGTCCTGATTCTGGCGGAAAGCCCAGTTCTGCTGCAGAAGGTTATCTTTCTCTATCACCATAAGGCGGTGATTGTGCAGATCAGTCGGGTGCTCAGGCACGCCAAACTCTTCAAGATACTCAGGGCTTGCGTAGAGTTTCAGTGGGCTGTTAAGCAGTCGGCGGCACACCAGTGAGGAGTCTTCCATGCGGTTAACACGGATCGCCAGATCGAAGCCTTCACCCACAATGTCGACCAGTCGCGAGCTCAGCTCCGCCTGAATCTGGATCTTGGGGTAGCGCTGCATGAACTGACCCATAAAGCGGCCCATAATGAGCTGGCCGAGTTCAGTTGGCATGGCCACTCGCAGAATACCGGAAGGTTCAGACTGGCTTCGAGTCACTGCCAGTTCAGCTTCTTCCAGCTCACGCAGAATCTCACGGCAGCGCTGGTAGTGCGCCTGGCCCACGTCAGTCAGGCTCAGCTTGCGTGTGGTGCGGTTCAGCAGGCGAACGCCCAGACGCTCTTCAAGTTGAGCAATTTTGCGGCTGATGGTGGATTTCTGTAACCCGAGATTTTTGCCCGCGGTAGTGAAGCTCTGAAGTTCAACAACCTTGATGAAAATAAGTAACTCGTTCAGATCCAT
Organism: Pokkaliibacter sp. CJK22405; assembly: GCF_046614695.1. Classification (NCBI taxonomy): domain Bacteria; kingdom Pseudomonadati; phylum Pseudomonadota; class Gammaproteobacteria; order Oceanospirillales; family Balneatrichaceae; genus Pokkaliibacter; species Pokkaliibacter sp. CJK22405. The sequence goes on along the minus strand of NZ_JBKKHQ010000009.1, from coordinate 199,556 downwards.
GTATCACTCCTCTCTGCTGGGCACAGTGTCACTCAAAGTGTTTGCATGTGCAACAAACTTTATTGATCACTATAAAAATACCTGCGCACCAGTTTTGAGCGAGGTTTTAGCCATAATTCATGGTGCTGGTGCAAAAGCGTTCATGGTGCTTACCAGAAGCCTACTTTTGAAATCATTTTTTTCAATGTATACGGTTGGTTTTCTTAATAGATAAGCAATGAGCCTAAGTGTAGACAGGGTTTTTCAGGTTGAAATGAGGGTTTTCCCGAAGTTACTGGGCGGTGATTCCTGAGCATTCCCTTTTTGAGGATATTTGAGTGGCTTAAGAGCAGAGTTGGCACGCACATTGAATATAGTAATGTGCAGGGCAGATCTACCTTGTAGGTCTCCCAGATTAGGGCATGTTGACAATGGCGTCTTTTCACTCCGGTGAGAAGGCGCTTTTTTTTATCCTGGTCTTTGTTGATTGGGTGTTTGGGGTTTTTACGAACATAAAAAAAGCGGCATCAGGGAAACCTGTGCCGCTTTATCAAAAGCCTGAGCCTGTACTAGCGCAGAATGAGTAGCGGGATATCCACTGCGCACAACATGGACGTAGTGATGCTGCCAATCAAAAACTGTCGAATGCGTGAATGACCGTAGGCGCCCATCATCAGCATGTCGATCTGATGTTTCTCAATATAGTGCTGCACCTCGGGCTGGACCTCTCCTGCATGCACGGCAGAGTGGGCCGTAAAGCCCGCTTTCTCAAGACGATTTGTCGCCGCCCTGATCTGTTCATCCAGCACCGCCGTTTTTGCACCTACATGAAGAAGATGCAGTTCAACGCCCTGGAAGAGTGGGCTGCCAGCAAGCAGTACCAGAGATTTCTCAAGAGTGGGGCTGCCATCATAGGCAATCAGCAGTCGCTCTGGCGCTTTGAATTCATTCTGAGTAATCAAAATCGGCTTGTGCTGGGTGCGAATAATGCTCTCAATGTGACTGCCAACTGGATGAGCCTCATCATTCTGATTGCCTTGCTTGCCAACGATCAGCAGGCGTGTCGAGCTCTCCATCTCGGTGAGGCTATCAACAACATCACCATGACGCTGGCGGGTCTCAGCCTCCACTCCCTTCGATGCTACATGGCTTTTTGCTGTCTCAAGGATGGACTGGCCTTGTTTAATGGCAATTTTGGCGCGTTGCTCATCCAGTGAGGTCAGTTCCTCCAGCAGTTCGTTTTGTGTTCCCCAGCCCAGATGACCACTCCAGTCGTCTGAACCCGGGAAAAGCTGCTTATCGATGACATTCAGCAGCGTAAGCGGCGCGGACAGCTGTTTACTCGCCCACACCCCGTAGTCGCAAACCACAGGAGAGGCGGCGGAGCCGTCAACGCAAGCAACAACATGAGTCATGACGTCTTCCTTTTAGTGATCCATCAGGTTGGCGACCTGGTCAGGCTTATCATGAACAGCAAAGCGGTCCATGAGAGTGGCACTGGCCTGGTTCAAACCAATGACTTCTACCGTGGTTCCTTCACGGCGAAACTTCAATACGACTTTATCTAGAGCGCCTACGGCGGTGATATCCCAAAAATGGGCTTTGCTCACATCAATGACCACATGCTCCAGCACTTCTTTGAAATCAAAGCTGTTATTGAAGCGAGTCGTTGAAGCGAAAAAGACTTGCCCGATCACCTGATACGTCCGTTTTTTCCCTTCATCGGACGCTTCGCTACCCACATACAGGAACTGGCCGATTTTGTTGGCAAAGAACAGTGCCGAAAGGAGTACGCCGACCAGTACACCCATTGCCAGGTTATCGGTCAGAACCACCACGATAACGGTGGCAACCATGACAATATTGGTGCTGAGCGGGAAGGTGTGAATCTTGATCAGGGAATTCCAGTTAAAGGTACCAATGGACACCATGATCATGACAGCCACCAGCGCGGCCATGGGAATCTGTGAGACCCAGCGATCAAGGAACACCACCAGAATCAGCAGAACAATACCGGCGATCAGCGTCGAAAGACGAGTGCGACCACCGGACTTAACGTTGATTACCGACTGGCCGATCATGGCACAGCCTGCCATGCCTCCAAAGCAGGAGGAGACAATGTTTGCCAGACCCTGACCTTTGCATTCGCGGTTCTTATTACTTTCAGTGTCGGTAAAGTCATCAATAATGGTTGCGGTCATCAGGGACTCAAGCAAACCAACGACAGCCATCGCCAGGGAGTAAGGGAAGATGATTTCCAGACTGTGCAGGTTTAGCGGGATATCCGGGATCAGGAAAGTCGGCAGGCTTTCAGGCAGCTCTCCCATATCGCCTACGGTATTAATATCAACGCCGAAGAACATGCAGATACCGGTCATGACAATGATGGCGACCAGTGGAGAAGGTACTGCTTTGGTGACGTAAGGCAGCAGATAAATGATACCAAGAGCACCTGCTGTAATCACATATACCGGCCAGCGAATTTCCGGCCCGATCAGCTGTGGAAGCTGGGCGGCGAAAATCAGAATCGCCAGAGCATTAACAAAGCCTGTTACCACTGAGCGCGATACAAAGCGCATGAGGCTGCCAAGGCGCAGATAGCCAAAAATAATCTGGATGACGCCGGTCAGGAGTGAAGCTGCGAAGAGATACTGCAGACCGTGATCCTTCACCAGATCGGTCATCAATAGTGCCATGGCGCCAGTGGCAGCAGAGATCATCGCAGGGCGGCCGCCGGCAATAGCCGTGGTCACGGCGATGGCGAACGAGGCATACAAGCCAACCTTGGGGTCAACACCGGCGATAATCGAGAAAGCGATAGCTTCCGGGATCAGTGCCAGGGCGACGACCAGCCCTGAAAGAATGTCTCCCCGTGTATTGGAGAGCCACTGCTGTTTTAACGTTGCGCTCATGTAAATCCTGCTCTGCACGGCAAAATGAGTACGGGCCGTCCCTGACTGCTTCAGGTCGGCGTACTTCGTTTTTAGAGAAATCGGTGAAGCCCGTATGCTAGAGCAAAGCCCTCAGGATGGCAAAAACGCACGGCTGTCATATTTTGCAGGCACTGTGCAAGAAAGTCACAGGGTACAGCTGTGACTTCTGGCAGTGTTGAGCTATGTCAGAAAAAAGGCAGTAACTGCGCCTTATTATCTATTTCGTGCTCTTGGTTAGCTGCTAACTGCGTGATAGTGTGGAATTTACTGTCTGGATGAAAAACAGCATTAGGCGAAATGAAATTTCACTGAAGAATTTCGTTAGCAGATTAGCGAAGCCTTTATGCCTGACATCACCGATGTGTGACGAGAATGGTCAGCGTTCCTTGCAGTGGAATGTGATTTCATTGCCGGCAGCCATTTAAACTGCCTGACTTCATTTAACTAAAAGCAAGCTCTTATGAGTTGGTTTAGCGTTGCAGGTGGATTAAGCAGATGGTGTTGGTTCTCGGGAACCATGACGTCTAAGAAAGAATAGCTGAAAGATAGTGTACAGAATCGCTCTGTACCGTTGGCTTGGACCGACCTCTAATTAGGGTGGTTGTCGTGTTTGGCTGAAGGATGCAGCGAACCTTCAATCCTTAACTTTTCCATAAGGGTGCTGCCAAGGCAGCGGAGGACTCTTAATGGTTTCAGGATTTGTGAATCCCCATCGGGGTGATGGCAGGGACTGCCATGTTTAATCGTAGTATCAAGTCCGGTCTGATGATCCGTCTCGGCGCGGCATCCATTCTCTTCGCGGTCGTAATGATCGTCATTCAGCTCTATATCTCCACGGGCAGGCTGGCTAACAGTCAGGAAAATCTGCTGGAAGAGCTGCTCATTTCATCTGAAAAACCTCTCGCAGAAGCGATCTGGTCCTACGATGAGGTTTCTACGCGTAAGACCTTGGAAGGCCTGATGCGTCTGGATCAGGTGGCGGCAGTTAAAGTCACTCTGCAAAACGGTGAGCAATACGCGAGCTTCTACAAAGGCGAGGATCTCAAAACTTCTGCGTTGGCCACACTGGTGCTGCCAGAGCGCAAGATCGTGCATAAGTCTCTGGTGGCGCCTGAGTATTCTGGCAGCTTTGACGGCAAGCCGATTGGCACCCTGACTATCGAAGGCTCGAACGATTATCTGTTTCAGCAATGGACGGCGAGTTCGATCCTGCTGATGTCGACCCTTTGTGGCCTGATCCTGGCGCTTTTCTTTGTCTGGGCGTTTGTTCTAAACGGTTTTTTAAGTCGACCACTCAAGCAGCTGGCGGAACAACTGGTGCGCAAGCGTCCTGATGCCAACGGACGTCTGGTGCTTGATATCCCCAAAAACCATGAAGCCGATGAAATCGGTACTCTGGTGAATGCCTTTAATGAGAATTCCCGCGAGCTATCGGAGGCGAATCAAAGCGTGCAGCGCATGGCGACACGTGATCGTCTGACGAATCTGCCGAATCGTAACCTGGCGATGGAGACGCTGGAGCAGACTGTCAGCACGGCTGCAGCGGAAGGCAGCAAACTGGCTGTGTACTTCCTCGATATTGACCGCTTCAAGAACATCAATGATTCAGAGGGTCATGATCTTGGCGACAAGGTATTGATCCAACTGGCAGAACGCCTGACCGAGAACTTTCAGAAGCGCGGCTTTTTTGTCTCACGCCTTGGTGGTGATGAGTTCATGGTGATCAACGAAATCGCCGAGACGCCTGAAGGAATGGTGTCGGACGCCAATGCTTTACTGCAGCTGCTACGCACCAGCTACAGTGTCGAGGTGAAAGAGGGAAGCGAGCTTCAGAAGATTCACACCTCCGGCACCGTTGGTGTGGTGTTCTATCCGGATGATGGTGATAGCGCAGACATCCTGATGCGTCATGGTGATCTGGCGTTACTGAGTGCCAAAAACCAGGGTGGTGACCAGATCGGCTTCTTCACTAACGAGATCACCCAGAATATTCACGATAAGCTGCAGCTTGAGTCGCAGTTGGCGAAGGCTGTTGCCGAAGGCGGCTTTGAGCTTTATTTGCAGCCGAAGATGTCCGCCAGTTCCTTGCAGGTTGAGAGCTGTGAAGCACTGTTGCGCTGGTTCCGTAATGACGGAACCATGGTGCCACCCGATGTATTCATTCCTGTTGCTGAGTCGACGAGACTAATTATTGGTCTGGGAAATTGGGTGGTCGAAGAGGCATGCCGGATTATTAAAACCTGGATGGAGCAGGGCACGGCGATTCCTGTGGCGATCAATGTGTCTGTGATCCAGTTGCTCGAAGGTGGCTTTAGTGACTTCCTGATTCGGACAGCTGAACAATATGGTGTTCCTGCTCGACTGCTGGAGCTCGAGCTGACCGAGTCCACCCTGATAGACAATTTTGAGACAGTCATTGAAGAGCTAACGCTACTTCGTGATAAAGGCTTCCGAATTGCTCTGGATGATTTCGGTACCGGCTACTCCAGTCTTTCTAACCTGAATCAGCTGCCTATTGACGTTATCAAGGCGGATAAGAGTTTTGTTCGCAAGCTGCCAGAAGATGGGGCGATCACTCAGTTGATTGGGTCTATCGCTGAAGTTCTGGGAGTTAAGCTGGTGGCAGAGGGTGTTGAGACTCAGGAGCAGATTAGCTGGCTACGTGAGCATGGCTTTGATGTACTACAAGGCTTCTTCTTCAGTCAGCCGGTGCCGGTAAAGCGTTTTGAAACGCTCTTTTTTCAGCATAACCATGAGACCGTGTAGTCTCTGAAGTAAAGAAAAGGCTCATGACCGCTGGGTGATGGGCCTTTTTTTATGCCTCTATGCCTGAGGCGTAGTCTGATATTTGCTCACTCAATAGTTAAGTGGAGTTTGCTGTTGAACTCATTGATGAAATTATAGTTTCATTTGTTTGTTGAATAAGAACCTGCTTAGACTTGTTGTTTTTAGATGGGTCGGGTTGTGCATTGATCCTTGGTTGAAACTGGTGTATCAATAATTGATCTTCTGTGAAACTATAGTTTCTTTCCGATGCTCGCTAACTGGACCTCGGTTATAGCGACTTCTATCGTGCGCGGAGCCAGCCTATGAATGATCCCAAACTTCCAGAGACGGCTGGGCGCTCCGAGCTTCCCCTTTCCAGTCAGGTTGTCTCCCTTGATGACACCTCTGTCTATGCCGCTTCAGGGCCACGACACTGGCAAGTCACGACCACTGGCCCGCTCAAAGATAAACGTCTGGTTATCAAGGATCTTTTCTCAGTAGCGGGCTTTCATACCGGAGCGGGTAATCCTGACTGGCTAAGCAGCCATGATGCAGCAACGCATACCGCAGTGGCTGTCGAGCAGCTGATGAATGCAGGGTGTTATTGCCTGGCTCGCACTCAGACAGATGAGCTGGCTTATAGTCTTAATGGTATCAATGCGCATTTTGGCGTGGCCTCGAACCCTGTTGCCGAGGGCCGTTTGGCGGGAGGGAGTTCGAGTGGCTCTGTGGTCGCCGTTGCCCGGGGCGATGCGGATATTGGCCTGGGTACTGATACCGGAGGATCCATCCGCGTGCCGGCCAGTTACTGTGGAGTGTTTGGTTTTCGTCCCTCCCATGGGCTGATCAGTACTGATGGACTGGTTGCATTGGCGCCGCCCTTCGATACCGTCGGCTGGTTGTGTCGGGATGCTGCAACGCTCAGGCAGACTGGTAACGTTCTTCTCCCTGAGCAGTCTCTGTCTTCTTTCAGCAAAGTGCGTGTGCTCTTGCCTGAGTTTATCGATCAGGCCGTACTGAACTCAGTTACAAGTCTTCTATCTGATGACGCCGAGCCGGAGGTGACTCCTCTCCGAGCGGATTATCTCGCGGAACTGAGTCAGGCGTTTCGGGTACTGCAGGGTCGTGCGATCTGGCAAACCCATGGCGAGTGGATTACTCAGCAAAAACCTCATTTTGCCCCTGATGTCGCCTCTCGCTTTCAATGGTCTTCGACACTGACACAAGAGGATGAGGAACAGGCCAGCCAGATACGGGCGACCTTCCTGGAGGTCTTCAACACCTGGACGCAGGGCAATGCCCTTTTGGTATTGCCAACAACGCCCGGTGCTTCGCCGCGCAAGGATTTGCCTGCGCCAGCACTTGCAGCCTACCGCGAGCAGCTGATGGGGATGACGGCTTTGGCCGGTTTGGCGGGGGCGCCTCAGCTTTCCATGCCTGTGATGCAAAGCGAGGGTTGCCCGTGGGGGCTATCCTTGATGGCGCGACCGGGTGATGACCGCAGTTTGCTGGCATTGGCCGAATCTCTGAACTTCTCTACAGGAGCTTTCTTGCATGGCTGAAATTGCTTTCACTGCCCCTCATCATGCGGCCAGTCAGGCAGGTTATGACGTCCTTAACGCCGGTGGTTCTGCTATTGAGGCCATGGTTTGCGCGGCGGCGGCCATTGCGGTGGCTTATCCGCACATGAACAGTCTCGGGGGTGATGGCTTCTGGCTGATTCATCGTCCCGGTGAGGCGCCGGTTGCGATAGACGCTTGTGGTATCAGTGCTGCGCTGGCAACGCCCTCGTTCTATCAGGGAGAGTCGCACATTCCTGAACGAGGCGGTCGTGCGTGCGTGACCCTGGGCGGCACTCTTGCCGGATGGGAACTGGCTCTGGCTTCAGATCCTGACCGGCAATTCTCCCTTGAGCATTTGCTGGCTCCCGCCCGAACGCTGGCAGAAGAAGGCATTACCGTTACTGAGAGTCTTGTTCGTGCCAGCCACAAAACCTTTGAGGCATTACATGGCTTGCCTGCTTTTGCTGAGCTCTTCCTTGACGATGGTAAGGTTCTGACAGTCGGTAACAGGTTGCGTAACCCCGGTATGGTGAAGCTGCTTGATGATCTGGCAGCGCAAGGGCTCGAAAGCGCCTATCGTGGTCAAATCGCCTCGACTATCTGTGCCACTCTGGAGCGAGAAGGCAGCCCCCTGCGATTGACGGATTATGCTGCCTATCAGGCAAAAACCGTCACGCCACTGAGTGTCACTACGCGTCATGGGCAGCTTTATAACCTGCCGGCCCCGACTCAGGGAATTGCCTCGCTGATTATTCTTGCGCTCTACGACAGGCTTTGGCGCTCTGACTGGAGTGAAGCTGAACGTGTGCATCATCTGGTGGAGTGCATCAAGCAAGCCTTTCTTGTACGTGATCGCGAAGTTACTGACCCCAGCCGTTTATCTGAAAGATGGCATGAGCTTCTGACTGATCAGTCACTGGATGCACTGGCCGCCAAGGTTGATCCGGCACAGGCACTCGACTGGCCACGTCCCTCTGCTGCAGGCGACACCATTTGGATGGGGGCTGTCGATAAACAGGGCACGATGGTGTCTTTTATCCAGAGCGTTTACTGGGAGTTTGGCAGTGGTGTGGTGGTTCCTGAGTACGGTTTGATAATGAACAATCGCGGTACCAGCTTCTCTCTCGACCCCAGGCATCCCAATGCCCTCAAACCCGGGGTGCGACCTTTCCATACCCTGAATCCGGCGATGGCGCTTTTTAGCGATGGACGCAGGCTCGCGTACGGCACCATGGGCGGCGAAGGGCAACCACAGACGCAGGCTGCCGTATTCAGTCGTTATGCCTATGAAGGGCTGAGCCTTGAAGAGGCCATTGAGCAGGGCCGATGGCTGCTGGGGCGAACCTGGGGAGAGGTGTCGCATTCCCTCAAGCTGGAAGCCGATTTAGCCGCAATGATTAATGCTGAGCTGATGGCTCTGGGGCATGAAACCAGTGAAGTGCCCGTCAGAAGTGAGCTGATGGGGCATGCCGGCGCAGTACTTTGTCATGCGGATGGACGGGCGGATTCTGCCACGGACCCGCGCAGTGATGGTGCTGCACTGCAAGGGCGAGCCAGCGGCTGAAGACTTTATCCATTTCGATGAACAGGTTGCCTTGATGGGCTGACCATCTGTTGTAGCTAAAGTGAATGTACTTGAAGTGAACGTAGCTGAAGTAAGTGTATCTGGAGTGAATTATGGCTGAGTGGCTACCTGTGATTTTGGGATTGCTGGCAACGGGCGTTGTCGCAGGCATTCTCGCAGGATTATTAGGAGTTGGCGGCGGTATTGTGATCGTGCCGGTGCTGTTCTGGATGTTTCAGCACCTGGGCATTAGCCCGGCGACTGCCATGTCGGTAGCAACCGCGACCTCGCTGGCGACAATTGTCCCAACGTCGATTTCTTCCATTCGCTCCCATCACCGTCGTGGCAATGTGGATGTGGAGCTGTTGAAGCGCTGGGCACCCGGTATCGTCCTGGGCGTTATTCTGGGAGCGGTTGTCTCGACCCGGATTAATGGCCATTGGCTGACGCTGATGTTCGGTGTCATTGCCGTACTGGTCGCGCTCAACATGCTGTTCCGGGCCAAGGCAAAACCGCTGGCGGATACCTTGCCTTCGGTATGGGGCCAGCGTGTTCTTGGACTGATTGTCGGCGGGCTCTCCGTGATGATCGGTATTGGCGGCGGCACGCTGGGCGTGCCTCTGCTGACGGCTTTCAATGTGGCTGCCCATCGGGCTGTCGGCACCGCTGCCGCCTTTGGCTTACTGATTGCACTGCCCGGAGTGATCACCATGCTGGTCACGGGCGTTTCGCCGACTGATGCACCTGTCGGTACCTGGGGGTTAGTCAATTTTCCGGGGCTGATTCTGATTGTGCCGTTAACCGTGCTTTGTGCGCCGCTCGGCGTCGCGATTGGTCAGCGGCTTGATCAGGCCATGCTGAAGAAAATCTTCGCTGTGGCGCTGATGATTACCGGCGTTCGTATGTTAATTCAGGTATTGGGTTAAGGAGTCCGACATGAGTATTGCTTCATTACCGATTAACCCGCCACCACGCCTGCTGATGGGGCCCGGCCCGATTAACGCTGATCCACGTGTACTGCGGGCGATGTCTGCCCAGCTGATTGGCCAGTATGACCCGGCGATGACGGCCTATATGAATGAAACCATGGCGCTGTATCGTCAGGTATTTAACACCCGGAATCAGTGGACATTACTGATTGACGGGACGTCCCGGGCCGGAATTGAAGCCTTGATGGTATCGGCGCTGCGCCCTGGAGATGATGTGCTGATTCCGGTATTTGGCCGTTTTGGGCTACTGCTGTGTGAAATCGCCGAGCGCGCGGGCGCCAAGGTGCACACTATTGAAGTGCCATGGGGGGAAGTCTTTGACCCGCAGCAAATCGAAGAGGCCATTGTCCGTATCAGGCCACGAATGCTGGCGGTCGTGCAGGGCGATACTTCGACCACCATGCTGCAACCGCTGGAAGAGCTGGGTGCCATTTGCCGACTGCACGATGTGCTTTTCTATACGGATGTGACGGCCTCAATTGGTGGTAATGCGCTGGATACCGATGCCTGGGAGCTGGATGCTGTTTCAGGTGGTCTGCAGAAATGTCTGGCGGGCCCGTCCGGGAGTTCTCCGGTCACCTTAAGTGATCGCTACGTGGACTGGGTGCGCAAGCGCAGGCATGTGGAAGCCGGTATCGCGACAGCGGCCCATCAACATGGCGATGAGCCCGTCATCTGCTCCAACTATTTTGATATCCCGATGATTCTGGATTATTGGGGTGAGGAGCGGCTTAACCATCATACCGAAGCGACCAGCATGCTCTATTGTGCCCGGGAGTGCGCACGGTTGATTGTTGAAGAAGGCCGCGATCAAGCCATTGCCCGGCACAAGCTGCATGGTGATGCCATGCTGGCAGGAGTGCAGGGGCTTGGGCTAGAGCCCTTCGGTGATTTGCGGCACAAAATGAACAATGTGGTCGGCGTGTATATCCCCTCAACTGTGCAGGGCGATCAGGTGCGCGGTGCACTGCTGAATGATTTTGGTATCGAGATTGGTACGTCATTTGGTCCGTTACACGGCAAGATCTGGCGTATCGGCACCATGGGCTATAACGCCCGCAAGGATGCGGTGCTAACGACCCTCGCAGCTCTGGAGCAAGTCCTGCGACTGGCCGGACATGCCTGTGAGGCGAGCGGCGGTGTGAAAGCGGCACTGGCTCATTATGCGGGTCACTGAGCCATTCACTGATGTGGATTCCTTCTTAACTGAACAAGGAGCGGCATGATGGATATTGATCGCGTACTGGCTCGCTGTGATGAGTTGGCCGCGCTCTCTGCGATGGAGGGAGGCATTCTCCGTGCTTACCTCACCCCTGAACATCAGCAGGCCAACACATTAGTGGCTACCTGGATTGAACAGGCGGGCATGGCTTCCTACGTCGATGCGGCCGGTAATCTTTGGGGGCGCTATGAAGGTGACAGTGACAATGCCCCTGCCGTGATTCTTGGTTCGCATCTGGATACCGTGCCGAATGCCGGACGCTTCGATGGCATTCTTGGGGTGGTGCTCGCCATTGAAGCCATCGCCAGCTTTCATTCCCGGCAGAAGCGTTTTCCATTTGCGCTGGAAGTCGTGGGTTTTGCTGATGAAGAAGGCACGCGCTTTGGCTCGACGCTTTTGGGTAGCCGGGCTGTCGCAGGCACCTGGCAGCAGGACTGGTTTGCCATCAAGGATGCTGATGGCGTTTCCATGCAAGATGCCTTTAAGCGCTTTGGCCTGAAGCCTGAAAACATTGGTGATGCGGCACGCAGTCCGGCATCCGTCAAAGCCTATCTGGAAGTACACATCGAGCAGGGCATTGTGCTGGAGCATGAAGGTTTGGCACTGGGCACCGTTACCGCGATCGCTGGCGCTCGTCGCAAGCGCGTGACGATTTCCGGTCAGGCGGGTCATGCAGGAACAACGCCGATGCATCTTCGTAAGGATGCGTTGGTCATTGCAGCACACATCATCGCCATGATCGAGAAGAAAGCACGTACCTGGAATCTGGTGGCGACCGTCGGCCATCTGGAATGCAAGCCCAACGCGGTGAATGTGATTCCAGGTGAAGTGCTGTTCAGCGTCGATATCAGAAGCCCGATAGATACCTCCCGTGATCGCGCCTGGGCGGAAATTGAGGCTGGCATCATCACTACGGTCGGTTCTCGAAGTGGTGAAGTGCGCATCAAGGAAACTCACGCAGCGCCAGCGGCGCCCTGTGCCGAATCATTACAGCAGTTGCTGGATGATGCGCTCGTCGCCAATGGGCACCCGGCCTATCGACTGATGAGCGGAGCAGGGCACGACGCTATGGCGATGGCAGCGATTACCGATATTGGCATGCTGTTTATCCGAAGCCCCAAAGGTATCAGTCATCACCCCGCAGAAGCGGTGATCAAAGAAGACGTCGCGGCGGCGCTAGAGGTGCTTATCAGCGCTATTGAACGTATTTAAGGGGGTTAAGGGCGAATCTTTTGCGCTGGATCAATCTTTGACGGACATCCTTTGCAACGCCTTGGCAGCTATTGAGCAGGATCAATAGTCAGACCGTGCAAGAGTGGTAATTTGCTCCTCAATCGAGAACGGCCCAAGTGTCAGAATCTATTGAGGAAAATGCCATGAAAAAAGCAGCGCTGAGTTTATGTGCCCTTGCAGTCTCGGCTGCGCTGATCGCACCGGTTTCTGCCCATGAGGCGGGAGATATTATCGTCCGTGCTGGTGCGCTGAATGTTAGCCCCCATGAGAGCAGTGACGATGTACTGGGCCTTGGCGAATTTAACCTGACTGACAATACCCAGCTGGGCCTGACTTTCAGCTACATGGTCACTGATAACTGGGGTGTTGAGCTGGTAGCAGCAACGCCTTTCAACCACAGTGTTAGCCTTAACGGCGTGGGTAAAATTGCCTCGGCGAAACATCTGCCACCCACACTGCTAGGCCAGTACTATTTCGGCCAGTCAGATTCAGCGATTCGTCCTTATGTCGGGCTGGGGGTGAACTACACCTTCTTCTTTGATGAAGACTTCTCCAGCACCGGCAAGTCTGCAGGGCTCAGTGATCTGGACATGAGCAGCTCCTGGGGGCTGGCAGCCGAAGCGGGTGTGGATCTCAAGCTGACTGATAACATCTACGCCAATGCCTCAGTCTGGTACATGGATATCGACACTGACGTCACCTTCAATGCCGGAGGCTCTCGCCAGAAGATCAAAACCGAGATCGACCCGGTGGCCTTTATGATCGGTGCGGGATACCGCTTCTAAATCAGGTCGTACGGACGTAAAAAAGGGAGCCTCAGCTCCCTTTCTCTTTGCGATGCACTGTCAGTGGATCAGTGCGTTTTCGGCATGTTGTCTTTCATATTCATCATGCGGTCATGCGCCTTATGCATCTGCGTTAACTGCAGATTCAGGCGGTTTTCCAGCTCCGGGCTTTGTACTTCATGGATGGTTTCCTGAAGTTCCACCAGAGTTTTGTCCTCCACCTCTTCAAGCTCTTTCACCAGGACATAATCTTCCTTGGCCTCACGAGTCACTGCCACTTTCATATCAGCGTACCACTCGTGCAATTTGTGAGTCATGGTGGTTTTGGTTTCCAGAGGCTCCTTCATGCGGATTTCATATTCCGGGCGCAGATCACGGATGATGGCATCGCGGGAGGCTGCCTGATCATTAAACAGGCGCTTCAGTGCTTCATCGTCGGTTTTTTCTGCGGCGTGCAGGTAAAACGATTTGGCGTCCTCGCAAATGTCGAGAAAAGAGGCGAGAGCCTTTGCATCACTTTCAGAAATTGTTTTATCCAACATGTTGATACTCCTTTGTCACCGTCGCCTGCTCTTAATTTGCCGATCAGTGTGTCTGGTAACCGGCTGTGAGGCGGCGAGGTAAGCTGCCATTTGTTCGATAGTCCGTATCGAAAAATTATCCTTTAGCCCCCGATTAGGCAGAGCCAGTCGCTAGTGAGTGGCATTGTGTTTGATCTAACAGGGGGGACAAATGGGTTGGGTATTGAGGTGGCCCTGTTATCAGGCCTGAGAGCGGTAGGAGAGCATTGCTCTGCCTACCGTTTAACAAGTCAGGATCGGGTTAAAGACGCAACCCTGACGGTGCTACACCCGTGGTGGTCGACGACCCAGAATCAGGAAGACGACAAACATCACCAGGAAGATAATGAACAGAATTTTAGCGATACCGGCAGATGCCGCAGCAATACCACCAAAACCCAGAGCGCCGGCTACCAGCGCCAATACCAGAAAAATCAGTGCCCATGAAAGCATAACCAAACTCCTTGGAAAGCCTATGTCCCATCAATTGGGGGCTTTGCATCCTGTGGGCGGCATCCGGCTGGATGCCGCGTTAACATTCACTCTTCAGTACGTCTCATTAACTGCCGGGTGAATTACTTGGCCGCAACGGTCAGGTGATCGACAACATCGCTCACACCGTCAACGTCTTTGGCAACCTGAATGGCTTTATCTTTCTCTGCTTTGGAGTCAACAGAGCCGGTCAGGGTAACTTCACCGCTGGGTGCGGTATCTACATTGATGGCAGTACCGGAGATATCGGAATCCATCAAGAACTTGGTTTTGATTGTTGCTGTGGTAGTGGCAGCATCAACCTTTGCCATGAAGGAAGACTTTCCGGAAGCATCCATGTCGTCATCATTCATGCTGACATCATTGTCAGTACTAACGGTCAGGTTGTTTTTCACACCAGTAACACCATCGATGTTTTCGGCAAGCTGACCTGCCAGTGATTTATTGATTTCTGAATCAACGTTACCGGTCAGGGTAACTTCACCTTTTTCGACTTCGGTATCGATATCGAAAGGGTTCAGGTTTTTATTCATCAGATATACCGTTTCAATACGGCCATCCAACCAGGCATCTTTCATTTCGCCTTTCCAATCATCGGATTTGGCATGAAGATTATTCTGACCATTTACCTTGGTGGCATCACCGGTTTTGGTCATTTCAGTTGACTGAGTGTCCACCTTATTCATGTCCGTATCACTTTTCATGGTATCGGCATTAGCCAGTACAGGCATTGAAGCGATAATGGCAGTAGCGATAGCTGTTTTAAATGTACGTTTCATGATGTGAGCTCCTTTTCACAGTGGTTTGCAGGAATTACTAGAGCAGAGAGCGTGCCAATTTTTTAAGTTGTTGAAATGTAAGGTTTTTATAATTTATTTTGAAAAATAAGTTCTGGCTTTCTGTGATATTTACCGAGTAAGAAAAGTAATTCTTTCATTGTAAAAAATAGACTGTTTCAGCCTGGTTTCGTGGTTATTTTTGTTCAAAAAAAAGTAATGCTTTTTGTTTCTTGGGGGTTGAGTAACGCCTGATCAGACTTTTCGTGTTTTTAGAAATTTCTATCAGAGTCGGTGGGGTAAATATCGAGATGATGGGTTAATGGAAAGAAACACAATAGACTGAAGTGAGAAGTTGCGCTGATATAAGTTGCTTGGGCTTTCCTAAGAATTGTCTTGCCTGATATCTGCCCTTATAGGTCATCTGAGTTATTAATGCTGCTATGACTTATTGGTTATCGGCAGGTTGAAGCACTTAAAGGAGGAAGTTATGGCACGCATCGTAGTGATGTATCACAGCGGTTATGGACACACAGCCAAGGTAGCGGAGGCTGTGCTGGAAGGTATTCGCTCTGTCTCAGGGGTGGAGTCACAACTACTTGAGATTGATGCTGACGGCAACTTGCCCGACGGTGGCTGGGAAACGCTCAAAGTCTGTGATGCTATCGTCATGGGCACACCAACCTATATGGGTGGGCCATCCTGGCAGTTCAAAAAGGTGGCGGATGCCAGCAGCAAGCCTTGGTTTGCACTGGACTGGAAAGACAAGATGGCGGCAGGTTTCACCAACTCCGCTTCAATGAACGGTGACAAGGATATGACCCTGCATTACCTGATGACGCTGGCGATGCAGCACGGCATGTTGTGGATCGGTACCGGTATGCTGCCGTCCAACACCAAGTCCGCCGGGCGCAATGACATTAACTATCTTGGTAGCTCAGCCGGTTTGATGACTCAGTCACCCTCGGATGCTTCCACTGATGAAGGCCCGTTGCCCGGTGATCTGGATACCGCACGTGAATTTGGTATCCGGATTTCTGAATCAGCACTGCGCTGGATGGCGGCACGATAAATCTCACCTCATAAAAAAACCGGCTCAGGCCGGTTTTTTTGTACTCGAAGAAAATGCTCAGAGCTTGTCGATAAAACGCTGAGCGTAGAGATCAATACTCGGCGTCATGGATTGCATTACGATAGTTTTGCTGAGGTTGATCATCCACTGGGCATCATCGCTGGCAAGGTCATTCGAGAATTTTTGCAGGGTTGCATCCTTCACGTCGCGATAGGCATAGGCCAGAAACTGCATCCCCGGGCGGCTCTTCTCGTAGTTCTGTGCTTCGTTTTTCAGGTTCTCGATCATGCTATCGAGATCCTTGCGCTTAATATATTTGAAGTCCTCCTGCTCAGCCGCCTGTGTTTTCAGTGATTCAGACAGCTGCAGAAGAATCGCCGTCATCCATTCGCTGGAGCGGGTTTGCTCATCAAGTTTGGCGAGCAGCGCCAGGCGCTCTTTACTCAGGGGGGCTTTATCAAGGCTTTCCAGGTAGTCCCGGACGTTTTGCTGATAAATCGGCAGACTGGCCTCGGCTTCCAACCCCAGCAGTTTGTGATGGACAGGGTCTTTGGCAAAGGCGATGGCCTTGCTGGCAGGAACAGGGTTATAGCTTTTCGCCAGCAACTCCCGTGCGCGAGCGCTCATGGGCTCCAGCATCAGCACATTACTCATCAGTGCTTCCATCTGGGCAACATCCGGGGGCACTGGCAAATGTGTCGCAAGGCTCACCAGCAAGCCGCGACGACTTTCTGCGGCAATCAGAAAATCCTCCATGTGGCTTTGCTCATACAAGCGGTCCACGGGAGTTTTCGGCGGTGGCGGCGGGTTAGCGCAGGCGTCAGTGGGCAGTAGGGCCATCAGGCTCAGGCCGACTGCAGCCAGTAACGGTGAAAAGCGGCGGGCGTTCGCGCGAAATAAAGTCATGCATCCTGTTCCGTAGAAAGTGATTCCTGCCGGGGAGTTTACTGATAAAGCGGGCGCTGACAAAGGACGAGTCAGACTGTTGCGCAGTAAGTATTGGTGTTGTGTGACTGAAACCCCGAAACTGGCCTGCTGGAGCCTTGGCTATACTGCTTTTTTGTGGATTGACCGTCTTCATCGGGCGGAACATCACGAGCCATCGCCATGAGTATAGACGCTTCATCACGCACTGCCTGAAGGTTGTCCTTTTATGAAAACATCACCCGCGCTGGGGTTGGTTGAGTTTGTCGCGCTGTTCGCCCTGATGATGTCGCTCACCGGCTTATCGATCGATGCACTTTTACCGGGCTTTACGGCCATTGAGCACACGCTGAATGTACCGGATGCCCGCAACCTTCAGCTGATTGTCTCGCTGTTTATTCTGGGTATGGCGATGGGGGAAATTGTTTTTGGCCCTCTGGCCGACGCCATCGGGCGCAAACGGGCGATTGTACTGGGTATCAGCATTTATCTGCTGGGTTCGCTGGTGGCGGCGAGTGCGACCAGCCTTGAAATGCTGCTCATTGGCCGAGTGATTCAGGGGGTAGGCGTTGCCGGGCCGAAGATTGCTTCCCGGGCGCTGATTCGCGATCAGTTTGAAGGCGATGCCATGGCGCGGATTATGTCCTTCATCATGATGATCTTTATCCTCACGCCCATGATTGCGCCTTCCATCGGTCAGGGGATTCTCTTTATCGCCGATTGGCGGGCCATCTTCGGGCTGTATTTGCTGATGGCGACCGTCGCGCTGACCTGGCTGATGATTCGCCAGCCTGAAACCCTGCTTAAAGAAAACCGCATTCGTTTGCACCCGGTCACGCTGGTGAAAACCTGCGGACTTATCGTTCGTCATCCGCGGGTGATGGTTTGTACCCTCATTGCCGGCATGTTGTTTGGCACCTTGCTGAGTTATGTCAGCACTTCTCAGGCGATTTTCACTGATGTTTATCATGCCGGTGAGCATTTTCCGTTGTACTTTGCGCTGCTGGCGTTGGGTAGCGGTGTGGCTTCCTTCATCAACAGCCGTTGGGTGATGCGCTTTGGTATGCAGAAAATGATTACCACGGCGCTGGGAATTATGGCCTGCGCAGCCGCCGTGTTGTGGCTGGTGAGCTTGTATTTCGATGGTGCGCCGCCTTTGCCCGTGTTCTTGCTGGGAGGCTTTTTCCTGATGTTCGCCACGGGGTTGCTATTCGGTAACGTCAATGCGCTGGGCATGAAGTACCTGGGCCGTGTCGCCGGTACGGGCGCCTCATTGATGTCATCTTTTTCCAGTGGGCTGGCCGTACTGATCGCTATTCCGGTCGGACGGCTTTATGACGGCACCGTGCTGTTGATGCCTGCGGCCTTCTTTTGCTGTGGACTGATTGGTCTGGCTTTAATGTTGTGGGCACGCACAACTCATGAGCGATCTGTATAGCGGAAAAACCGGTTCGAGCCAGAAGTTTGATAGGCAGTAGAACAACAATGTTGCAGAGTGCGGCAGAGAAAGGTCTGGAAGAGTAGGCATCATCCCCAAGCGGGGGAGACGTTCATTGCAGCGCCAGATGCGAAAGATCTGAAAGGATGGATAGTACTTCTAGACTTTATGCTTTTTGTTGCGGGGGACTGGCGAGAGCCAGCCAACCACCATCAACTTAAGCCGTCAGCCGAATCAGGCGTGACGGACAAAAGTGTTCAGGTAGTGGCCAGCGCTCATCAGTGCGCGAGGGATAAAACGGACAACAGCGTTGTAAGCAGCGGTCAGGCCTTCAGCGATCAGCTCAGCGCGTTCTGCTTCAGCACGCATGCGGATAACTTCAGTTTTGGTGTAGTTGGATAGGTCTGCACGGTCCAGCAGTTCAACAACGCTCAGCTCTTTAAGTTCGGAGTTCATAATTGCTTCCTCGTTATCTATTAGACTTTAGATGTAGTTAATCTTATTAGCCTTTGGTCTAAAGCGGTAGCGACGAATACTAAAGTGACTGCTGAGCTGAGTTCATCATTTGATTGTTGTATGCATAAAGGGTGCAGAGTTTAAGTGTTTGAGAATTCAATGAAATCCAGTGCTGGCGTGAGGTAGAGACAAAAAAAGCGACCCTGGGGTCGCTTTTTGTTTTTTGAATGCTGAGTTTAGTCGTCGATATGAGTACGGCGACGATCCCAGACGCAAATACCGATCAGAACAATCAGACCGACAATGCGGATGTAGGGGTTTTCAATCAGCATGGCGGCCGCGATGATCAGCAGAACCGCACGAAGCGCTGGATTCAGGCGGTGGAACAGACGCCCCTCAACACCACAGGCAAAGCCGATGATCAGGCCGATACTGGCGAGAATGGCGATGGTGAACTGCACCCCCGTTTCATCGGCGCGCCATAGCAGGCCGCTGTAGGCCATCATCAACGGAATGATGAAGAAGCCAAAGGCGAGCTTGAAGGCTTGCACTGCCGACTTCATCGGTGATGCCCCCGCGATGCCTGCGCCAGCAAAGGCAGCCAGAGCAATCGGTGGTGTCACGTTGGAGGTCTGGGACAGCCAGAACACGATCAGGTGAGCAGTCAGCACCGGCAGGCCAAAGGCGCCCAGTGCAGGAACCGCCATGACTGACAGCACGATGTACGCCGCGGTGACAGGCAGGCCCATACCCAGAATAACCGCCGCGATAGCGATCAGGATAAAGGCACCCCAGAGGTAGCCGCCGGACAATGCCAGTAGCGCCTGGGTGAACTGCAGGCCAATACCGGTCTGGCCAACCACACCAACCACCAGACCAGCGGTCGCACAGGCGGCACTGATCGGCAGAATCATCAGCGCACCATCACGAAGGCCAGCCAGCAGCGCCTTGTAGGAGACCCAGGTCTTACGACGGGTAAAGGCGGCGACAACGATCGCTAGGCTGCCTGCCAGACCCACCCACACCGGTGAGTAGCTCATCAGCAGCAGAACGGTGATCAGGATCAGCGGCACCAAATAGTGCCAGCCTTCCTTCATGACCTTGCCGACTTTCTCAACATTGGTCATGCCTTTCAGACCCAGTTTGCAGGCCATCAGGTGGACGTACAGCAGTGTACAGGCGAAGTAGAGAATGGCCGGTGCAATGGAAACCAGCAGAATTTCAGAGTAGGGAAGCCCGGTGAACTGCGCCATAACGAAGGCACCTGCACCCATGACCGGCGGCATGATCTGTCCACCGGTGGAGGCGGCAGCTTCAATACCGGCGGCCTGCTCAGGCTTGTAGCCCAGCTTTTTCATCATCGGGATAGTCAGAGCGCCGGTGGTAACCGTATTGGCAATGGCGGAGCCTGAAATGGAGCCCAGTGCAGCCGAGGCCAGAACCGAGGCTTTCGCCGGGCCGCCACGGTATTTGCCGGCGATAGCGAAAGCACAGTCGATAAAGAACTGGCCAGCACCGGTCACCTGCAATAGCGCACCAAAAAGAACGAAAACAAAGACAACGCCTGCGGAGATAGCCAGCGGTGCACCAAAGACACCGTTGGTGGAGAAGATGTGGAAGCGAATCATCTCCTGCAGATCAAAGCCTTTGGAGGCCAGGTTGTCAGGCAGGACGTTGCCAAACAGCGCATAGGCCAGAAAGATGATAGCGATGGCGCTCATCACCCAGCCGACAGTGCGGCGTGTTGCCTCCAGCAGAATCACGATCAGGGCGGTGCCTGCGTAGAGATCCAGCTGCGTCAAACCATCCAGCAGAAAACTCAGGTCATCATAATCAAAGGTGGTGATGCGGTAGCCCGCCCAGAGGCTGAGGGCGATACAGACCAGATCAATCACTCTGCCGCCAAGATAGGCGCCTTTGCCAAGGCGTTTGGGCAGGGTGGGATACGTCAGGAAAATCAACACCAGCACCCAGCTCAAATGAATGGGCAGGAACTGAGGAGCGGAAAGTTCAGCGGCCAGACCGTGCCAGATCTGGAAAAGGGTCATGGCAATTGCCACGGCCCCTAGCAAAAAATCGAACCCGCCCAGACGGGCGGGTTCGACCACAACATTATTCTGCTGTTCCATTCAGGTTACTTGCCTTTGTTCTCTTCCATATAGGTTTGTGCTGCAGGCAGCAGCGGCGCACCCTGAAGCATGCTCATGTTGTCGACGGTGGTGGACTTGGCGACAGCCAGGTTGCTGCGGATCTGGTCCATGTTGTCGAAAGCGGAGCTCAGCATCTGCTTGGCCAGTTTGGGGTCGAGGTCTTTACGAACGACCAGCACGTTCCACACCGCAGGAGCGGTAAAGGCTGGAACACCCTTGTAGGTTTCAGCGGCGACTTCAGTGCTGGTGTAGGCTGGCAGCGCTTCGTGGACTTTAGCGATCTGCTCAGGGGTGAAGTTTAGTACGCGAACATCACGGGTCAGGGCCAGCTCGGTGATCGCACCAACGCCTGCAGAACCGATGATGGCACCTGCGTCGATCTGGCCGTTAGCCAGGGCTTCGGTGGTGGCGGTGTAGTTCAGGCTCTGAGCCTTGTAGTCATCATCCGCGACACCCAGTGCACGCAGGATGGCAGTGGAACCCAGACGAGTACCTGAACCAGGCGCGCCCACAGAAACACGCTTACCTTTCAGGTCCTCAACGGATTTGATATCGGAGTCTGCAGGAACAACGAACTGCACGACGTTGGGGTAAAGGGCCATTAGAACGCTGACATCCATAGGCTTACGGAAAGGCTTCTCGCCATTCACTGCCTGCAGCACCGCATCGCCCATGGCGATACCGGCCAGCTGCTGACCACCTGCGACCTTGATGATGTTCTCAACAGAAGCGGCAGTGACTTCAGCACGAGCGTTGAAGTCAGTGATGTTCTCGCTCCAGATCTTCGCCAGCATGCCGCCATACGGGAAGTAGGTGCCGCTCTGGCTACCGGTTCCGATGGAGTAGTTGGCAGCTGATACGGGCAGTGCGACAGCCAAAGTGGCGGCTGCAAGAGTGCGTTTAATCCAGGAAGCCATGCTCGAGTCCTTCTATCTAGTTGTATTGTTGTCCACTGAGTCTAAAGATAGCGCTGTCATTGTCGTTTCGACTTTAGTTCTACATCGTTTCAAAAATGTATCGGTGAGCGGATGATTTCGGTCAACTCAGGGTGCTTAGCAAGCTGATCGGATCCTCCAGAAAGCCCCGCCACGTGGCGCAAAAGCGTGCCATTGTCCCGCCATCAATAACCCGATGATCCGCCGACCAGGACACCACCATTATTTTTCTCGCCTGCACCTGACCGTGCTCATCAAAGCGCGGCAAAGTCTGAATATGGCCCATGGCAAGAATCGCGACCTCTGGCGGGTGAATAATCGGCGTGGTAACGGTGCCACCCAGTGCTCCAATATTGGAGATAGTGATGCTGCCGCCGCGCAGGGAGTCCAGATTCAGCTTGCCTGCCCTTGCGGTCGTTGCCAGCTCGCTGACCTCCCTTGCCAGTTGCATGAGCGACAGGTTCTGCACCTGTTTGATATTCGGCACCAGTAGCCCTTTGGGGGTGTCGACGGCCATGCCGATATTGATGTCAGAAAGATAAGTCAGCTCGGTGGCGTCCTCATTCAGGCGGCTGTTCATGATCGGATGGCTCTGAATGGCGAGCGCCATGGCTTTCATAAAGAAGGGCATCAGCGTCAGGTGAACCTGCTGTTTTTCAAAGCGCGGCTGCATTTGTCCGCGCAGTTCTTCCAGTGTGGTCAGATCCAGCTCATCGGCGAAGGTGAAATGCGGAATGGTCGAGACCGAAAGCTGCATCTGTTTGGCCATGGCCGCCTGCAGACCACGAATGGGCTCGACACGGTCCACAGCGCCGATGGCAGCATCATGTTCAGTGGCAATTGGTGTCGTCTTGGCAGTGTTGACCTCTTTAGCCTCAGTAACGGCGCTGGCAAGTGCTGTTGCTGGGGCATGAGTGGCTGAGGAATCATGAGTTGCCTGAGCCACATGCTCGCCGGAGAAACGCAGCAAATCCTCTTTCAAAACGCGACCGGCTTTACCGCTGCCCTGAACCTGCTGCAAATCGATGCCCTGTTCGCGCGCAATACGGCGCACTGCAGGCGTGGCCAGGGCTCGTTCAGCCTGATGCTCAACGTCGGTTTGCGGATCTTGCTGGAATGGAAAATCAGCGACTTTCGCTGGGCTTGCGGCGTCCACGGGATGGTCATTGCTGGCCTCAGAGCCCGGTAGATCAATGGCAAAAAGCGGAGCATGCACCCTGGCGGTCTGGCCGACCTGATAATACAGCCGTGTGACCTTGCCGCTGTGCATGGCGGGAATTTCCACCAGCGCTTTATCCGTCATGACTTCGGCAACGGGCTGATCCTCCTCGACCTGTTCGCCTTCCTTCACCAGCCATTCGACCAGTTCACACTCCACGATGCCTTCCCCGATGTCGGGTAAGATGAAATCCACTTGCATGACGCGGCTCTCCTAGTAATTCATGGTGCGCTGAATGGCAGCGAAGGTTTTCCATTGATCCGGCATGTATTCCTTCTCCAGCGCCAGCGGGTAGGGCGTATCCAGACCGGTCACTCGCAGGATGGGCGCTTCCAGTGACAGGAAGCAGCGCTCCTGCACGCTGGCGGCGATCTCAGCACCAAAGCCACTGGTGAGCGGGGCCTCATGGTTAATGACCAGACGCCCGGTTTTACGCACCGAAGCGGTGAGCGTCTCCACATCCCATGGCAGCAGCGAACGCAAGTCGATCACTTCACAGGAGATGCCTTCGGCGGCGGCAAGATCGGCTGCTTGTTCAATGGTTTCCACTTGTGCGCCCCAGGCCAGCAGGGTGATGTCCGTGCCTTCGCGGACGATGTCGGCTTTGCCCAGCGGCAGCTCGTAATCCTCTTCCGGCACGTCGTTAATACAGGCGCGATAAAGGCGTTTGGGTTCAAAGAAAATCACCGGGTCCTGCTGACGGATGGCGCTTAATAGCAGCCCTTTGGCCTGATAGGCATTGCGCGGCACGACCACAGTGAGGCCCGGCGTGTGAGTGAAATAGGCTTCCGGCGACTGGGAGTGATAATGCCCGCCGCGAATTCCGCCGCCGTAAGGCGTACGAATGGTAAGACCACCGACGCGAAACTGGTTTCCTGTGCGATAACGGAACTTGGCGGTTTCATTCACGATCTGATCGAAAGCCGGGAAGATGTAATCGGCAAACTGAATCTCGGCGATGGCGGTGGTGCCGCCTGCCGCCAGACCGTTGGCAAAACCAACAATGCCCTGTTCGGTCAGGGGCGTGTTGAAGCAGCGCAGTTTGCCGTACTTTTCCTGTAGATGGCTGGTGGCGCGGAACACGCCGCCGAAATAGCCGACGTCCTCACCAAAACAGAGGGCGGATTCATCCGTCTGCATGGCGATATCCAGTGCGCTGTTAATGGCTTGCAGCAGGTTCATATCACTCATGGCGTGACCCTCCTGCAGGCTCACTTATGGCTTTGCCTGCAATGGGATAATGCTCGGGGTAATTGGCCACATGTGCCGTGAGCTGATCCAGTTGTTCCTGAAGATGCCAGGGCACCGCTTCGTAGACGTCGGTCACCAGCGTATCCAAAGTGACGCAGGGGCGTTTTTCTGCCGCTTTCATGGCGGAAAGGATGGCTTTTTTCTCAGTCTCACGAAGCTCGGCATCCTCTGCTTCCGTCAGCCAGCCCTGATTGAGCAACCACTGGCGATAGCGATTCACCGGATCCTTACTGCGCCAGTGCTCTTCTTCTTCCTTGCTGCGATACCCGCGCGGATCATCAGAAGAAGAATGGGCACCGAGGCGATAGGTCATGGCTTCAATCAGTACCGGTTGCTGCTTTTCTACCGCCATTTTGCGGGCGGCCTGAGTCGCCTTGAAAATGGCCAGCGCATCGTTGCCATCCACCCGAATGGTATGCAGGCCATAGCTCAAACCACGCGGGGCAATACCATCACCGGCACACTGCTCGCTCACGGGAGTGGAAATGGCATAACGGTTATTGCGGCAGAAGAAAATCACCGGCACCCGCAGCACACCCGCCATATTCAGCGCTGCATGAAAATCACCCTCGGAAGCCGCGCCTTCGCCAAAAAAGCACAGCACGCAGTTGTTGCCACCACGCGCTTTAATGCCGTAGGCATAGCCGGTGGCCTGGGGGATTTGCGTTGCCAGTGGCGAGGAAATGGTCATGTAGTGCAGGTCTGCCGCGCCATAGTGAATCGGCATCTGGCGGCCTTTGCCCAGGTCCTCGGCATTGGAAAACAACTGGTTCATAAAGTTGTCGAGGGAATAGCCACGGTAGGCGATGGCGCCCTGTTCGCGGTACTGGGCGAAGATCATGTCGTCCTCGGCCATCGCCGCCGTGGAGGCAATATCCGTCGCTTCCTCGCCGGACTCGGTCATATAAAAGCTGATGCGGCCCTGACGCTGAGCCGCGAGCATGCGTTCATCCAGCGCGCGGATTCGCACAAAGGTGTGGTAGATACGAAGCGCGGTGGCTTGTTCTATCTCTGGTAACTCGGCTTTGGGCCAGGGCGTACCGTCTTCCTTCAGGAGGCTGAACGTCGGGATCGTCAGGTCATCTCGGGTGATAAAGCGCAGCCGATGGACCTGTACATCGACCGGTTTGGCGTGACTGTTCATAGGCTACCTTCTTGTTGTTATCGTCAGGTACAAATCATGTTTGCCGGAAGGTCGCCAAACCCGGATCGGGGCACGGTCGCAGACGGGGTATGTCATAAACCGAGGGGGCCTTCGATGAGCCTTACTGTCTTGGTTGTGTGTCTGCTTTGTCTTTTGTGCGCTGGGGCATTTCACAGGGTTGAGGTATCTGCCTTGTGTGCAAGGCAGGGTGATGGGAACGCTGGCGGGCAGTGGCGCCCGTGGGGTGAACCTCCTTGCAGCAGCGAGTCGCTGTGCGTTTTATTCTTGTTGTGGTTCTTCTTTTCTGAGGCTTTCAGGGCCAATCGGCAACCGTCAAAAGTCCTCTTTTAACGTCGCTTTCTAACCCTAGGACAGCTTTTCCTGTCTGTAAATTAAATTGGTGCAAGGTGTGCAATATTTGCTGTCCTGCACAATTTTTTCTGTGGGCCGGCACAATGTTCTCTGTGAGCCTGAACCATTTTCTCTATGAGAAAGTTCGCCGGGTTTTTACGCCGATAAGCGCTCACCCGACGAGCTTCCGAACGGGTTCAGACCGTCAACACCAGCTTGCCGCGGATATGACCTTTGGCTGCACGGATGTGCGCTTGGGTAGCCTGTGCCAGCGGATACTGGCTGTCGATGGTCACCTTGATGATGCCTTGCTCCAGCAGTTTGGCGAGTTCATCCAGTTGCGCGCCATTGGAGCGCACCTGCGTCGTTGAGACGTTAACTCCTGCGTGCCTGGCCGTTTCAAAGCCATCAAAGCCCAAGGGGAAAATCGGGAAGAGGGCACCACCGCGATTGATGATGGCGATAAAGCCTTCGGCGTGTGCACCGCCGACGGCATCCACCACCAGATCGACAGGGTCGACTGCTTCTGTCACGGAGGTTGTGGTGTAGTCGATAAACTCATCAGCACCCAGCTCGCGCAGGAAAGCCTCATGTGCGCCAGAGGCCACTGCAACCACGTGGGCTCCCTGCCATTTGGCAATCTGCACCAGAAAATGACCGACACCACCGGCAGCGCCGTTGATCAGCACGCGCTTACCTTTCAGGGCAACCGGCTGATGCTGTGCGGCTTGCAAAGGGTTGGCCTCGTTATGACCCAGGTCCATCAGAAACTGCCAGGCTGTCAGCAGCGACATCGGCGCAGCGGCGGCTTCTTCATCACTGATCGCCGAAGGTTTGTGGCCCAACTGGTGGGCGGGCACAGCCACATATTCAGCATAAGCGCGGCTTTCTCCGGCTAAGCCTTCAGGAAAGCGCACCATGGAATAGACCGCATCGCCGACGGCAAAGCCTGTCACGGCTTCGCCCAGGCTGACGACTTCTCCGGCGATATCCGTTCCGGGAATCAGCGGAAACTCGACCGCCGGTTGCCACTCTGGCGGCAGCATCTTGTAGCCATCGCGCAGATACCAGTCCGGCGGGTTAATACCCACTGCACGGACTTTCACCAGCACCTCATCAGGCCCAACGACAGGGACGGGCGCCTCTTCAAAGCGGAGCACGTCTGGCCCACCGAACGTATGAAGTTGCACGGCTTTCATTGATTGCGGCTGCATGCTGCTCTCCTCAGAGTCATGAATCTTTCAATAACGGAGCAGTGCTCATATTATGAGTCCTAGCGAATAACTAAATAGGAACACTGCTCCGTTTAATATGGGGAGCAGTGCTCCGTTTGTCAATGGTGACCTATGCGAGCGGATGCACAGCAGAACTATCAGCAGCTTTTAACCATCGCCCAGCAAGAGTTTGCCGAGCAGGGCGTGAATGCCTCGCTTCGCAATATCGCCCGTAAAGCCGAGGTCGGCATGGGCACGCTGTACCGGCATTTTCCCAATCGTGAGGCACTGCTTGAGGCAATTCTGCGTTCAAGCTTTGATGCGGCGGCCGTGCGGGCGCGGCACGTGGCGGAGCAACACCACAGTGAAGAGGCGCTGATGCTGTGGGTGAGTGAAATCACTGAATTTACCTACACCCATCAGGGCATCATCCAGCTCATGATGGGCGCGATTGAGGATCTGGACTCCGCCCTGCATTCCTCCTGTGTCAGCTTGCGTGCCGCAGGAGCGGAATTGCTTCGTAATGCGCAGGAGGAGGGCAAGGCGAGGGCGGATTTAAGCGGCGATGAACTCTTTGACCTCATCGCCGCGCTGGCCTGGCTGAAAGAGCAGCCATCCTCCGGCGTTCGGGCCGAGCGGCATTTTGAGATTCTCTCGCGGGCCATTCTGACGGCGCCTCGCTAACCGGAGGCGCATAGTCCTTCATTGCGCGCTGACTTGTTTGTGCGAGCAAGTCACGCTCCGGCGTAAGTTGTCTATGCTTGAAAGAGGCCCGTGCCGCGGCGTTCATTTCTGAAGGAGTGAGGAAGCCCGAATGCAATTTCAACTGACTTACGATGCGATGGAAGACCGTCTGTTATTGCGTGTGAATGCCGGTGATAAGGGCATTCTGGGTTTCTGGCTGACCCGCCGTTGCTGCCGGATTTTATGGAATATTCTGCAGCAGCGTATGGATGCCAGCCTCATCGAGCAGCACATGCCGCAGGATGCCAGCGCCAGCAGCTGGATGAAAAATTCCCGCAGCCATCAGGCTTCTGCCGAGCTGACCATGCAGGAAGAAGAGCAACCCGCTGAACTCACCAGTGCCCCTCTACTGGTTACCAGCATTCGTCACGGCACCCATGAAGACCGGCACATTATCGGGCTTTTTGATCAGAAAGAGCATGGCGAGAACTTTCTGCTAAACGATGGTTTGCTCTATGGGTTAGCCAACGTGTTGCAGCAGGTCACTGAGCGCAGCCAGTGGGATCTGGCCTTAAGCTTTGGCGAATCATTAATGCCGGGGACCGAGCGCTTGCAATAAAAGAGGGCGGTTTACCTCACTCGAGCGGTTCTTGCGCAGCGCAAGCCGCCTCGGTGCTTATCAGTCCATTAGTCTTATAGCTTGCCAGCTCGTTTCAGCATTGATGCGGTTTTACCTCATCTGTCACTAAAGGCCGATTGCAGGAACGCGAATAGCCCCGCCATTATTACCCCGGGCAAAAGCCACCGCAGGCAACAGCGGCCTTGCCGGCTTTTACCTTCGATATTTCTCGTGTTTCAGCCACGTGCGTGGGTGAGTGTTGCGCTGCCTGGGGGCGGCGACTCCGCACGTGTCGTCCTGAACAATAAAAACAGGTCGTGCCTCGACCAATTCTCAGGAGCAATGCCATGCGATTGGCGACGTTACTCAACCATCCCTTGACCGACGTGCTGGCAAGGCTTGGTCACACCGATGAAATCACCGTGGGTGATGCCGGGCTTCCGGTGCCCAACGGCGTGCCGCGCATTGATCTGGCTGTCAGCCGTGGCATCCCGCAATTGCAGCAGGTGCTGCGCCCGATGCTGGAAGAAACCGCCTTTGAAGCGGTCATCCTTGCAGAGGAAATCCGCGAACACAGCCCGGAAATGCACGAACAGCTTTGTGCACTGATCAACAGCGTGGCGGCCACGCGCGGTATCGACATCAGCTTGAGTTACGTGCCCCACGAGCAGTTCAAGTCGCGCTCGGCCAACAGCAAAGCCGTGGTGCGCACCGGCGAATGTACGCCTTACGCCAATATCATTCTGATTGCCGGCGTCGCGTTTTAAGCCGCAGGGTGTTTTCTTTTTATTGATTTACGGGCAGCACAACACTGCCCCACAGGCGAGCACATCATGGATAAGCCTCTTATCGTTCTCGGCAGCGTCAATGCCGACCATATTCTGCAGGTTCAGGATTTTCCCCGCCCCGGTGAAACCATCACCGGCCACGGTTATCAGGTGGTTGGCGGGGGCAAAGGCGCGAATCAGGCGGTCGCTGCGGCGCGTCTGGGTGCCAAAGTGCGCTTTATTGCAGCCATTGGTAATGATGACACCGGCCAGCGTATGAAGGCCGGTTACGAAGCCGATGGCATTGATACCTCCACCATCAGCGTGGAAAACGTGCCCACCGGCATCGCCATTATTTATATCAACGCCAAAGGCGAGAACTGCATCGGTATTTCTGCAGAAGCCAATGCACTGCTGGATGAATCCCGCGTGCAGCCGCACCTGGCGGCAATTCGTCAGGCTGGCGCACTGATCATGCAGCTCGAAACCCCGTTAAGCGGTTGTATGCTGGCAGCAGAAGCGGCCTGCGAAGCGGGCGTCCCGGTGATTTTGAACCCCGCACCGGCCAAAGAACTGCCCGATGACTTCCTGCAGTACATCGACATCATCACCCCCAACGAAACCGAAGCCGAGGTACTCACCGGCATCGCTGTCACGGATGAAGCCGCCGCGGCCGAAGCGGCAGAGATTCTGCATGGTAAAGGCATCGGTACCGTGGTGATTACCCTTGGCTCGCGTGGCGCTTTCTTAAGTGAAGTGACTGACGAAGGCACCGCACAGCAGCTGATTCCGGGCTATCGCGTGGAAGCCGTCGATACCACCGCCGCAGGGGATACCTTTAATGCCGGGCTAATGGTCGGGCTGCTTGAAGGCAAAACACTGGCGCAGGCGATGCCTTTCGCCCATGCCGCTGCAGCACTGTCCGTGACCCGTTTGGGTGCACAGACGTCAATTCCGAAAAGGGAGGAGGTGTTGGGTTTTTTGGAAAGAGAAAATTCTCTTTAAAAGAGGTGTGTAAAGCTATTGGTGCGTGAGTTGGACTCGGAAGTGCGGCTCTCGCCTCTGCTTATTTGCTGCGAGATGCAACATAAAGAATGGTCAGTATCAGGTAGTTATGGATGTTGTGTTGTGGATTAGTGCACACATATCACTCAATTGAGTATGCTCATATTTAACGGATAAGAATTTCTTTAGTTAATTTTTATTCAATCAATACTATAAAATTGATGACTAGAAATGAAAGGTCTGAAAAATATATGTCGCGAGTTTTTATGTAGAAAATATAGTCACGCATTACACGAACATTCTTTATGCTGTTTTTAATTGGGTTAATAATGAAAATCAATGATTTTCCAAAAGGAACTGAATTCTTCATCAAGGAGTTTGATGTCCCGTTGGCAAATATCCCAGATAAAGGTTGGGTTAACTTCTTCGGTAATAAACCTAGGCCATACGAAGTTTCTGGATTAAATCCTGGAAATAATTGGCCGGCTAGTAGCTTTGAAGAGTGGAAAAAGGTTGTTGACGAATCAAAGTGATTATTTTTAATATTTCACAAATGAGCGCATTAACTCTTTACGCAAATTTTGAGCTTTCGAGCTTATTAAAATCCCAAGCTATCGCAGCACCAGGCTTTGTTGCACAAATCAGAATAGGCCCCGTGTTGTCGAATGAAGGGGCTTTGTTGCATAAATAGATCACAGCTTACAACGGACCTTTCCTCAGACGGTTGTTGGCCGTTATTTTGCCCCAGCCGTCTTCAGTACTGAAAGTACCAGCCTTGGTGCGCGTTTCAAGTATCCCGCTTTTCCTGCCTTGAAGTTTGATAGTTCGCAATGATAAGGCTATACGTTGATATGAATATAATTAAAAGTGCTGCACTAATAATTTCTTGCATGGCTCTATCTGCCTGTTCCTCACCTATAAAATTGTCTGAAAGTAAATTTGATAATGCTGAGCTAATTGTCGCAGATAGTTGCGGTAAAGCGATTGTAGATAAAACCGATTATCTACATATCCAGTTTACTCTTCAGAGCCCATTAAACTTATCTGGTAAAACACTTTCCTCTGAAAGTGCGCTACTTGGAAATGCTTATGACAGTGAGTCGCCAACATTAGCAGGTTACGTTGGTTATTGGGATAGCCACGGTCAGCTCAAAGGTTGGGCTAGAGGAGAAGAAGATCTCGTGCTGCCCAAGGGAAGTAAAATTGATGCTTTTATCTTTCCTAACTTATCTTGGGACACTCGCAGATACAGTGCTGACGGTAAGGTTTATCAATTAGCTAGCAATGATTATGAGAAAATCTCGCTTAAGCTAAAAGCTATTGATGGAATGAGGGTATCTGATAGTAGTGAAGTTTTTGAAGTTGACCGAGATAAGGTCTTAGCAGCCATTAAAAGCAAAGAGCCGAAAGCTTATACCCTAGTGTCAGATACTACCTGCTTGTAGTGATGGATTTCGCTTAAGTAGTTTTTAATGAGTTATGGAGTTGGCTTGGATGTTTGAAGTTCTCAGCCAAACTCCATAACGCCCCCCTTCAGTGCAAAATCTCCCCATCTTCACCTCGCAAGTCGTTGCTCCAACACCCCGGATTCTCCCCATCCCCTTGATTTAACAGCATTTCTCTAGTGCAAATAAAAAGTTGGCATTATAAGTGCTTTTAAAATTATCAATTGTCGACAGGCGACAAACGACAGCAAATGGATGGCAGTGATGAATATTTCTCCAATCGCACCGCGCAGCACCTTGAGAACCGAGGTCGGCGAGAAGCTTCGTAAGGCGATTCTCGACCGCGAGCTGGCGCCGGGTTCGAAGATTGTGGAGTCCAAACTGGCGACGCTGTTTGGTGTCAGCCGTGCGCCGTTGCGTGAGGCGATCTCCGCGCTGGTGGAGGAGGGGCTGATTATTCATGAACCCTTCAGCGGCTATTTTGTGCAGTCCTTAACCGAGCAAAGCCTGCGGGATTTGTACGGCATTCGCCGGGTGCTGGAGTGCTTTGCCTTCGAGTGTATTTGGGACAAGCGCACGCCTGCCTACTTCTATGAACTGGAGCGTCGCTCTGCGGTGCTAACGGCGGCGATTACCTCCGGTGACCGTCTGGCGGCTATCGAGGCGGAGCTGGCACTGCACGGCACGGTGTATGAGTACTGCGGTAATGAGCTGTTGCTCGGTATGTGGCGCGGGCTTTCCGGCCGCTTGCAGTTGTACTGGTCATTGCATCAGGAAGTGCATGGTCGCAAGGGCGCGAAGCTGGATGGTCATGATGATTACATCGCGTTCTCCAAAGCGGACGACATCAACCTCATCAGGCAGGAGGTGGTGGAGCACGTCGAGCGGGGAATGGAGCAGGTGCTGCAATCGGTCAGAACCCATAACGGCGAGTGATTTTAATTCGGCAGCATGATCAGGGTTTTCAAACGCTGGCGAGCATCACCGATGAGTTAGTAAGACGCTTCACCCGTGACGGGCGATTCGATCACTGGAAATTCGCAAACGAGAAAGAGTCTGCATGATGAACGACACCCTAATGCGCATTTCAGGGCTGCATAAAAAGTTCGGCGACCTTCACGTGTTGAAGGGCGTGGACCTTGAAGTCAAAAAAGGCGACCGGATTGCCATTATCGGCGGCAGCGGTTCAGGTAAAAGCACCATGTTGCGTTGCCTGAACTTTATGGAGATTCCGACCCTCGGCAAGATCGAGATTGATGGCGAGCTGATCGGCAAGGAATACCCCAATGCCAGATCCGAGGAGGAGCGTATTCGTTACAGCGAATCGTCCCTGTGTGCGGTTCGCAAGAAGGTCGGCATGGTGTTCCAGCAGTTCAACCTCTTTCCGCACATGACCGTACTGGAAAACGTGATGGAAGGGCTGATTCAGGTCAAAGGCCAGAGTAAGGATCAGGCGCGGGAAACCTCCCTCAAACAGCTTAAAAAAGTCGGCTTGCTGGAAAAGCAGGATGTGTACCCCTCACGGCTTTCCGGTGGCCAGCAGCAGCGCGTTGCCATTGCCCGGGCGCTGGCGATGGAGCCGGAAATTCTGCTCTTTGATGAGCCGACTTCCTCCCTTGACCCGGAGCTGGTGGGCGAGGTGCTGAACGTGATCAACGAGCTGGCCGATGAAGGCCGCACCATGTTGCTTGTCACCCATGAACTCGGTTTTGCCTATCACTTTGCCAACAAGGTGATCTTCTTTGCTGACGGCGTTTTGCACGAAGTCGGCACCCCCGAAGAAGTACTGAAACACCCTCAGAAAGAGCGTACCCAGGACTTTATCCAGCGTTTTACGGCTTTCCATTTCTGATTCCCTGAAAGGTAATACCCCATGACACAGGCTCGCTCGACCACCAGTTCTCAGGCGTATGTTCCTGATACCCGTAATGATGATGTGCTCGTTTATGTGAACGGCGAATTTGTGCCGAAAAGCCAGGCCGTGGTGTCGGTCTTCGACAGTGGCTTTGTGCTGGGCGATGGCGTCTGGGAAGGCATTCGCCTGAGCAAGGGCAAGCTGGTGGCGATTGATCAGCACATTGAGCGCATGTTCCAGGGCGCGCAGTCCATCGAGCTGGATATCGGCATCAGCCGTCAGGAGATGGTTGATCTTCTGTGGGAAACCCTGCGCATCAATGGCATGGAGGATGGCGCGCATATCCGCCTGATGGTGACCCGTGGCAAGAAGCACACCCCGAATCAGGACCCGCGTTTTGCGCTCGGCAAAGCCACGATTGTGATCGTCGCCGAGTACAAGGTGATTGACCCTGAGAGCAAGAAGAAGGGCATCAAGCTCTTTACCTCGACTTACCGTTGCAGCGGCCCGGATATTTTTGACCTGCGCCTGAATTCCCATAGCCGCCTTAACTTTATTCAGGCGCTGATTCAGGCCATTAATGCCGGCGCGGATGAAGCGCTGATGCTCGACCCTCACGGTTTTGTCGCCAGCTGTAACTCCACCAACTTCTTTATCGTGCGTGATGGCGAACTGTGGACTTCCACCGGCCATTACAACTTCAACGGCATCACTCACAAGACAGTGATGCGCCTGGCCAAAGAGAACGGGATTCCCCTTCGCGTTGGCAACTTTACCCTCGCGGAGGTTTATACCGCAGATGAATCCTTTATCACTGGCACGCTCGGCGGCCTGACCCCGGTGGCAGTGGTGGATGGCAAGGTCATCGGAGATGGAAATCCGGGGCCGGTTTTCAAGGCACTTTCGGAGCTTTATGCGCAGTACATCCAGAACTGAACCCTGACATTCTCCCGCGAGAGGTATGACCTATGCCCCTGATGAAAAATACGCTGACCCACGTTGCTGCCGCTGTCATGAGCCTTGGCCTGACCATGGGAGCGATGAGCGCCCATGCCGCTGACAACACCCTTGAAGCTATCAAGGAAGCCAAGGTACTGAAGATTGGTGTGGCACCGGGCGATCCCTGGTATTTCAAAGACCCGATCACCGGCAAGTGGAGCGGTATCGGCGTGATGGTCGGCCAGCGTCTGGCGGATGATCTGGGTGTGAAAATGCAGACCGTGGAAACCACCTACGGTAACTCGGTCGCTGCGCTTCAGGCTAAACAGTTTGATGTGATGCTGGTGCTGGATGCCACTGCTGAGCGCCGCAAGGCACTGGATTTTCCCGAGACTCCGCTGCTTTGGTACAAGCAGGGCGTGCTGGTGAAAGACGGCATCACCGCGACTAACTGGCAGGATCTCAACACGGCTGACAGCCGCATTGGTGTGGCTCTCGGGACGGCGACTGATCGTGACCTGACCAAGCGTCTGCCGAATGCCAAAATCGAGCGTTTCGCCAATACCGATGAAACCATTGCCGCCTTTATGGCCGGTCGTGTGGATGGCTTTGCGTTCTATCACCCGGCGCTGGCCATTGCGCTTTCCCACATCAAGAAGGGCAAGCTGCTGGTGCCGGAGCCTGTGATCGAGCTGCCGACCAGTGGCGGTATTCGTAAAGAGGATGACAAAGCCTTCCTGAACTTCCTCGATAGCGAGTTCAAGGCCATGAACGCCGATGGCAGCGTTAACAAGATCTACACCGATTACATGTCCTCCAAGGGCCTGAATCCTGCGGATCTGCCAAGCGTCGAAAAGAGCAAGTAACCCGTGAGGCGGTGCGCGGCTAGTCTGCGCGCCGCTCTTTTCACTGACTTGCGAACTGTCTGGAAATTCTGAACAGGCCTTCACTATGAGCTATCAATGGGACTTTTCCGGCGTCTGGGAGCACAAGGACATGCTGCTCACCGGCTTGCTCGGCACGGTAAAACTGGCGGCAATCTCGATCTGTCTTGGCATTGTTGTCGGGCTGCTGGTGGCGCTCATGAAGATGTCGTCCCGGCGGGGGCTGAATATTCCGGCGAATATCTTTATCGAGTTTTTCCGTAACACACCGCCGATTGTGCACTTCTTCTGGTTTTTCTATGCCTTGCCGATGTTCGCAGGCATTAACCTTTCTCCTTACTGGGCGGCGACCATTGCGCTCTCGACCCAGTCCGGAGCGTTTTATGCTGAAGTCTTCCGTGGCGGCATTCTTTCCATCGACAAAGGCCAGTGGGAAGGGGCGAAAGCCATCGGCATGACGTATCGCAAGGCGCTGATTCGCATCATTCTGCCGCAGGCCGCGCGGCGCATGGTCGGGCCTTTTGTCGAACGTACCTTCGAGCTGACCAAAACCACCACTCTGGCCTCAACGCTGGCCTATGCGGATTTGCTGTATCAGGCAATGCAGGTGAACAGCATTACCTACCGGCCACTGGAAACCTATTCCACCATCGCGGTGATGTATTTCCTGACCCTGCTAACCCTGAGCATGTTGATCAAGCTCGCTGAACGAAAAATGGTTATCCATTAAGGAGCTATGGCATGGACATAACGTGGGATTCCGAAGTCGTCGCCAAAAGCCTGCCGGTGCTGCTGCAAGGGGTGCAGATGACCGTGGAAATCTGGGCGGCGTCCTTTGCCGTCGGCATGATTCTCGGTGCGCTGCTGGGTTTGGGCCGAACCTCTAACATCAAGGCCGTGAATTATCTGAGCATCGCCTACGTGGAAGTGTTCCGAAACACGCCGGTGCTGATCCAGCTGATCTGGTTTTACTACGCCTTTCCGGTGCTGACCAATTACCAGATGTCGCCGGTGTTGGCGGCCTTTCTCGGCCTGACACTGAACACCTCTGCGTACTGCAGCGAAATCTATCGAAGCGGCATTTTGTCGATTCCGCGTGGCCAGTGGGAAGGCGCAAAAGCCATCGGCATGACCTACACCCAGACCCTGAAGCGCATTATTTACCCGCAGGTGTTCAAGCGTATGCTGCCTGCCTTCACGAATCGCGGTATCGAGTTGGCGAAAATGACCTCACTGTGCTCGGTGCTGGCGGTGGAGGAGATCATGTACAAAGGCCGTTTGCTCAGCTCGGCGTATTACAAGCCGCTGGAGATCTTTACCGTGGTTGCCATCATCTACTTCTGCGTGATCTATCCCGGTAGCCTGTTCTCCAAATATCTGGAGCGCCGCTACGCCCGTTTTGATAAATAACGGCACCAGGGAAGCCAGGCAAAACGCCGGACACGCTAAGTGCTCCGGCTTTTTTTTGTGTCATGTCTATCAGGTACAAAGGAGAAAAAAGTACAGATTCAGAAACTCTGTTTACTTTCGTATTTTTGTCCTCACTTTGTGCTAACTATCGCGGTTCATCCTCATTTATAATCCCGGCCCGCTGGCGCCGCCGGCCACGTTTGCGATGGATCGCGCCTTAAAACCGAGATCTCAGTCTGCCCGCCAAGTGCTGCGAAGGGCATGTTCGCGCGTGTTTGCCCCAAATGGAGTTGTTCCTGTGAGTACCCGTCCTTTGCAGATGCTGCGTTCTGCAATTCTTCCTCTGGCTTTTGGTTTTACTCTGTCTCTTGGTCTGACCGCTTGTGGCGGTGATGATGAGGCAACCCCGGCTGCTGCCCAGCAAACTTCCCAGTCTCAGGCTGACCAGCAAGAGATCATGAAGTACAACACCTACATTGATGCTGCTAACCAGATCAATACCTCTTTCAGTCAGGAGCTGGCTGAGCATATTGACCGTTACAGCGAACCGCTGAAACAGGGCAAAAAACTGTCACTGTACTCTGTGCCGCTGACCGGCCTGGTGGATCGTGTGAATGCCAAGCTGAAGGAAGCGATGGCAATGCCTGCGGCGATGGATGATCTCGACCCTGTCGCCAAGCGTTTCTCCGAGGCGTTAAGCACGCTGGCTCCGCTGAACAGCGAGCTTGAGAACTACGCTAACTCAAAAGGCTACCTGTCTGATGACAGCGCCAAGGCCCGCGATATGGATGCTAGTTATGTGGCAGCGCTGACCGCTGTGGCCGAAGCCGAACAGGCTTTCTTTAACGGCCTTGAAGAGCGTGATCAAAAGAACCTTCGCGATGCCTTCGAGCAGGCCACTCCCGGTACTTCAGAGTATTTCCGTGCCGGTATGATCGTACGTGCGCGTGATTCCCTGAAGGCAGGCGATGAGTTCTTCGCCAGCCAGGGTTCAACAGAAACTGCAGCAGCCTTTAAAACCTCACTGGATAAAGTCGCTGAAATGTCGGATGGCTGGTCCAAAATGGTCCGCGAAAATAACGGCGGTACTGTTCCTGCGACCTGCAATTCTGTGACCAGTCAGGTCAACTTTATGGTGTCCGCAGGTCGTGATGCGATCCAGAGTGCTGAGCGCGGCAACTATAAAATCGACCCTAATGATTTGATGACAGGTCGCCAAAACACCATGCGCACCGATGCCAGCCGTCTGCAGCATAACTACAACAATCTGGTCGCTCACCTGAATAACGGTGGCTGCTAACCGCTGATGCGCCTGCCTGCTGATCCTTAAGGTGAGGTGGGAGCGGTACTGCTAACGCCACACTGGCGTGCAGGATGAGTCAGCAAAAAGCCGGACACGATAAGTGTTCCGGCTTTTTTTATGCACGACGCCTGAGAGAGGGCTACCTTACAGAGGTGCTTTGCTCTGATTCACTATGGAAAAGGACAGCTGGATGATTTCTCTTGAGTTTCTGCTGACATCGCTGGTGGTGGTGTTAATCCCCGGCACCGGGGTGTTGTATACCGTGGCGACGGGCCTCTTTGTCGGGAAACGCGCCAGTGTCTTTGCTGCGCTGGGCTGCACCCTCGGAATTATTCCCGCGTTACTGGCAAGTGCATTGGGGCTGGCGGCCATCTTTCATACCAGTGCCTTGGCCTTTCAACTGGTGAAGTATGCCGGCGCGGCGTATCTGCTGTATCTGGCATGGCAGATGTGGCGCTCCTCAACGCCCCTTGCCGTGGCGGGAGATAAACAAACCACGGGCTATGGCGGGATTGTCGCCAAGGGCTTTTTGCTGAATATCCTGAACCCCAAGTTGTCCATCTTCTTTCTGG
The DNA here is from genome assembly GCF_046614695.1 of Pokkaliibacter sp. CJK22405. Taxonomy (NCBI): domain Bacteria; kingdom Pseudomonadati; phylum Pseudomonadota; class Gammaproteobacteria; order Oceanospirillales; family Balneatrichaceae; genus Pokkaliibacter; species Pokkaliibacter sp. CJK22405. Next base: position 161,058 of record NZ_JBKKHQ010000009.1, on the reverse strand, counting down.
CCTTCCTGCCGCAGTTTCTGCCTGCCAGCTCGTCCGCCGTGCTCAGTAACATGCTCTTGTTGGGTGGCATCTTTATGCTGATGACTCTGGGCGTTTTTATTCTCTATGGGCTGCTGTCGGGTTGCTTCAGTGCCTTTATCGTTAAATCACAGCGGGCCAGCGTGATCATTCAGAAAGGCTTCGCCGGGAGTTTCGCCGCGCTTGGTCTTAAGCTGGCGCTTACCGAGCGCGGGTAATGAGAAGTGCTTAAAACAAAAAGGCCGGACACCGCAGGTGCTCCGGCCTTTTTATTGGGCGTTCGGCTGAAGCCTGAGTGTTACAGCAGCACGCCGTCTTTCGCTTCAATGGCGGTTGGCAGGTCTTTCTCACCCAGCAACATGCGCACATTAATCTCGATATTGCGGCTCATGGCATCCAACGCAAGGTCATTGGGCTGGGCATCGAAGGGGTCGGAGATCTGGTCACCCAGCGCATCCAGACCAAAGAAGGTATAGGCCAGTACGCAAACCACAAAGGGGGTGAGCCAGCCAATGCTGTCGACCAGACAAAAAGGCAGCAGGAAGCAGTAGATGTGCACGAAGCGGTGCAGCATCAGAATGTAGGGGTAGGGGATCGGGGTGGATTTAATCCGCTCACAACCGCCGTGCATATTGGAGAGGCGGTTCACCTGCTGGTCGATGGTGGTCATCACGATGCTATCCGCGCCTTGTGCACGACAGGCGGAGGTAAAGGCCGCGCCAATGCGCAGCAGTAACAGGTTGGGCGCGTTATCCGAGGCTTTAAGCTCAGTGATTTCTGTGGCGGGTAACAGGGCCTGGGCTTCCGCACCCAGCGGCAGGCCACGTTGGTGATCGCGAATCACATAGGCAAAGGCTGCCACCCGATAGGCGAGGCTCTGTTGCTCCGCGCGGGAGAGGTTTGGCAGCAGGGTTAGCGTCTGGCGGGTCAGGTTTCGGGCCACAACCAGCACTTCGCCCCAAAGGGTTCGCGCTTCCCAGAAACGCTGATAGGCAACGGTGTTACGAAAACCCAGGAAGATCGCCAGCGTCAGACCCCAGAGGGTAAAGGGCGTGGCGGTGAGCACCAGCTTGTAGTCATACAGGGTGCCGTGGGTCATCACAACCAGTGAGCTGAGCAGTACAGTGAAGAGTACCTTGGGCCAGATCACGGAAATAATGGTGCCTTTGAAGGCGAAAAGCAGTTCAAGGAGGCTGGGTTTCTGGTCGTGAATAATCATGCTGAACTCAGAAGGAGCGTCAGAGCACAAAAGGCAGTGCATCGGGTGCCGCCGGCGAGGGCCGAACAGGGGTGATGATCGAAGATTGCTGCAGTGCGATCAAGGCGCAGGACGCACCAGACATGATTTTTCCCAGATTGCCGCGCGTCTTGTGTCTACTCGTCGCGCGGCAACCTGCAGGAAGTTTATTGACGCTGGCGCTGGAAGATCAGCTTATAGAGTGTCAGCAGGGCGAAGATCACCACGAAGGCGGCGACAAACCAGGTCGCGAACAGGGCAAACAGCGGTGCGATATTCAGGGTGCAGCTATCGCTGGCGGAGGGGTCGTTCACGTAGGTACAAAACTCTTCCATCGGGTTGTGCTGAACCGCAACGTAATCCATGTACAGCCCCAGTAACACGCCTGCCAGCGCCGCGAGGCCAAGTCTCAGTTTTAACGTCATTTGTTCACCTTCCATAGCTGTTTCTGGTAGATGGTGGCGACGCGTGCACCGTAGTCGCTCACAATTTCCTTGCCCATAAAGTTATAGATTGAGGCAATTTTTGCAACGGAAGGGTCAGATACCCGGTCCTGAATGCGCTTAAGAATTTTGGCGCCGGTATCAATGTTGTTGCGGGTATCTTCCAGAAAAGTCTCATCGACGCCGAGATCCTTCCAGTAGGTGTAGCTGACATTCATCGGCAGGATGGTGTTTCGCCACGGATAGATTTTGTCGTAATAGCCGTGGGTGGTTTCCAGATACATGATGGCGCGGATCAGGTCCGCATCGAGGTTATGCGTATTCGCCGCTTCATTGATGGCGGAGAAATTAGCCTTGGTCACATCAAAATAGCTGAGCTCGATCATCGGCTCGGAGCCATCGGCCCCAAAGTTGTCGACAATGTTAAAAAGCGCGGGGGTGTCATCAATAATGCTTTGGTGACGCTCACGGGAATTTTGCAGCACAGGCGCGCTGTTACCGCTGTGAGAGTTTTTGCCCAGTCGAATTTTGGAGTGTTGATCCTTCGGATAGATAACGGGATACATGATGAATCCTTTCCCTGGAGTCGGCATTAAGTGTCAGGCGTTCGTGGAAAGGCAGGTTAGCGGGTTTGGACGGGAGGTTGAACCTTGCTACGGGCAATTGAAACAAAATCATGCTCATGCCTTTTATTGGAAAAGCCATCCTTCATTAACCACTTACTTCGTTGATAAAGAGATAAACGGTGGATCGGTCATCATGCGGGATGAGAACGGATTTGTTGGGAAGGTTTTTATCTCTTTCTTGTTAACCGGGTATGGATTTTTTGCCTGCCTCTCTTGCTGATTGTGCTTTACCTTCGGCGCAGACACTGAAGCTAAAGGCAGCCATTTGGCGGCCTTTTCTTTTCGAGGTTAGGGCTCATCCTCCTCAGGGTGTAGAATGCCCACCATTCGGCGCTTAGGCGCAATTCTGGTTTTGGTTGTGCGCGACTGTCGGGCAGCCGCAAGGTAAGGAAGTAAGCAGGTGGACGACGATATTATTTTGAAAAATGCCGATGAGCTGGCGCTGATGCGTGAATCCGGCCGGTTACTGGCCTCGGTGTTCGCCTATCTGGACACCAAAATCAAGGCAGGCATGTCCACTATGGAAGTGAACGATCTGGTAGAGCATTACATCGTTCACGATCTGAAATCCCGTCCGGCGAGCAAGGGTCAGTACGGTTTTGAGTATGTGCTGAACAGCTCCGTTAACCATGTGGTTTGTCACGGTGTGCCTTCCAAGAAGCAGCTGCTGGCGGATGGCGATATCGTCAATATTGATATCACGCTGGAGAAGGGCGGTTTTATTGCCGATTCCAGCAAAATGTACATGATCGGCGAGGTATCCCCGCTGGCGAAGCGTCTGGTGGATAAAACCTACGAGGCCATGTGGGAAGGAATCAAGGCGGTGAAGCCGGGTGCCACGCTGGGCGATGTTGGCAATGCGATTCAGCGTTATGCCGAGCAGCACGGTTACTCCATTGTTCGTGAGTATTGCGGACATGGGATTGGCCGTGAGATGCACGAAGAGCCGCAAGTGGTGCACTACGGTCAGCGCGGGCGCGGTGAGGTGCTTTGCGAAGGCATGACCTTCACCATCGAGCCGATGATCAATCAGGGCAAGGCCAAGGTGAAAACCAAGAAAGACGGCTGGACGGTCGTGACGGCAGATAAAAAACTCTCTGCCCAATGGGAGCACACCATTGCCGTGACTGCAGAGGGTTACGAGGTGCTGACCCTGCGTGAGGAAGAGCGCGAAGCGCTGGGGCTGTAAGGCCCGATCCTTTCGTGGCCAGCGCCTTCCATAACCTGGCCCTTCGATAACAGGCTAGAAAGCATCGACCAATAAAAAAGCAGACATGATGTCTGCTTTTTTTGTGCCTGAACCTAAGCCTTATCAGAACTTGCCGGCGCGGAAGTCTCGCACCGCTTGCTCCAGCTCTTCATGAGTATTCATCACAAAAGGCCCCCATTGCGCGATGGGTTCACGTAGCGGCTGGCCAGCGATGATCAGCAGTTTGGCTTCTTTCAGCGCGGTGAGCTGAATACCGGTGGCCTCGCTGGCGTTGTTCAGAATGCCCATGCGGCGAAACCCGACCTTACGGCCTTCGGCGCCAGTGCTGATTTCCCCTTCATACACATACACAAAGGCATTGTGCCCGGCCGGAATGTCCTGCCAGTGGCTGGTGCCTTCGCTCAGGTGCACATCGATATAGAGCGGGTGAGTATCCGGACGCTGCACCGGGCCTTCAACGCCTTCACTGACACCTGCCAGTACCGTGACCTGTGCGCCAGATTCGCTGGTGTAGGTCGGTAGTTGATCCGGCGTTAAGTCCTGATAGCCGGGGTCAATCATCTTGTTTTGGGCGGGCAGGTTTACCCAAAGCTGGAAGCCATGCATCAGGCCGTCTTCCTGCTCGGGCAATTCGGAGTGCACCAACCCACTGCCTGCTGTCATCCATTGGGCGCCGCCGGAGACCAGCAAGCCTTCATTCCCCTTGTTATCGAAATGACGCATTTTGCCGGCAAGCATGTAGGTCACGGTTTCAAAGCCGCGGTGCGGATGGTCAGGGAAACCCGCGAGGTAGTCGCCGGGGTTATCTGAACGGAACTCATCCAGCATTAGAAAGGGATCAAGACGCTTCTGCAGGTCCTGGGTGAGAACGCGCTGAAGCTGAACACCGGCGCCGTCAGAGGCGGGCACACCTGCGATCAGCTGTTCAAGTTCGCGGCTGGTTCGAGTAGAGGTGGTCATAAAGGCTCCGGAATACCTGGGTGTGATGTGGTTCGGCGCAGGCGAGGGGAAAGTCGTCTGCGCCGTGAGTCTGCCTGGTGATCGAATCAGGCGAGTTTGTGAGCGTGCTTGCCGAACAGCAAGTGATCGAGGCTAAAGCCCGGCGCACCGTGGTAAGCCACCAGCAACAGGCCGCCGGTAATGGACAGGTTTTTCAGAAACTGGGTCATCTGCTGGCTGTTCTCAGGAGAGAAGTGGAAGAGGAACGCGGTCGCCAGGGTGAAAATCGCCAGAATCAGAGCAATCGGGCGGGTCAGAAAGCCCACCAGCAAGGCCGCGCCACCGCCGATTTCCAGCAGAATCACCAGCGGCAGCATAAAGCCGGGTACGCCCATGGATTCCATATAGCCCTGCACTCCGGCATAACCTGCGCCGAGTTTGCCGACACCGGCGACGATAAAGAGCGCAGCCAGTAGGGCGCGGGCCACCAGATTAACGGTGGGGGTCGCCAGTGAGGGGTTCTGTGTGGCGGTCAGTACGTTGGGGTTGCTCATGATTCGGCTCCTGAATCGAAATCGGTCGTTAGGTTCACTCATCTGAGTGGTGACTTGATGCTGTTCAGAGTAGATTCGGGCGACAATCGATAAAAGCGTAATAATTCGTCGGGCTTGATAGAAATATTCGAACGAGTTTAACGGCTAGGGCGCTGGCTCAAGACCGGTCATGGGCGTCGTCGCCAGATAATCCACAAAAGCCCGCACGCGCGAGCTGACCGCAGTATTGCGATAGAACACCGCATGAATTGGCTGATGCTCAATGCGGGTTGAGGCACTCAGCACTTCCACCAGTTGCCCTGACGCCCGGGCATCATGGCTTAAAAAATCCGACACACAGAGAATGCCTTGCCCCGCAATGGCCAGTGACAGCAGGGTTTCGCCAGAGGAGGCGGCCACGTCCGGCACGATGGGCGGCATCGACTGCAGCTGGCCTGCACGTTCAATTTGCAAGGGCCAGTGGTTTAAATGCGCCGGTCGGGTAAAGCCCAGCAGGGTATGCTGACTCAGTTCATCCGCCGTCGCGGGCGTCCCTTTTGCGGCAAGATAGGCCGGAGAGGCGAGTACCCGCAGGCGTGACTGACCAAGATGGCGGGCGCTCAGGGTGGAATCCTTCAGGTAACCAATGCGGATGGCGACATCGGTGCGCATTTCCAGCAGATCAATATTGCTGTCCGTTGATGTCAGCTCCAGCTGAATCCCCGGATAGCGGCGACGAAACTCTCCAATTACCGGCGCCAGCGCATGGGACATAAAGGTCGCAGCGGCATCGACGCGCAAACGACCTTCCGGCGTGCGGCGACTGTTCACCACGCTTTCTTCTGCCTGCGTGAGGGCTTCCAGCAGGCGCTCGGCCTCGCGAAGAAGCACTTCACCCTCTTCCGTGAGCTGCATGCGTCGCGTGGTGCGTTGTAGCAGGGTCGTTTCCAGCCGTTCTTCCAATCGCGACAGCCCGCGGCTGATGGCCGAGGGGGTTTGCCCCAACAGCTCGGCGGCGCGTGACAGGGAACCCGCGCGAACGACCGTGGAAAAAAGTGTTAATTCATCGGAGGAAAGCATTAACCACACCTGAGACTTTTGATTTGAACGCAAAAGTATTGTGCTGACTCGTGTGTTTTTCGCAAGTAATCCCCTCGTCACAATAGCGGCATACCTCAATGACCCTGACTTGTTACGGGAGAATGTCTTATGCCTCTTGCTCTCTGGGCGCTGACGATCAGTGCCTATGCCATCGGAACGACAGAATTTGTGATTGTCGGGCTGCTGCCCGGTATCGCTCAGGATCTGGACGTCAGCCTGCCATCGGCGGGGCTGCTGGTCAGTCTCTATGCTCTTGGCGTGGCCATCGGAGCGCCGGTATTAACGGCACTCACCGGACGCTGGCCGCGCAAAACCGTATTGCTCTGCCTGATGGGGCTTTTCACGCTGGCAAATCTGTTGGCCTGGCAGGCGCCGGGTTATACCAGCCTGATCAGCGCTCGCGTGCTGACGGGGCTGACTCACGGCGTGTTCTTCTCCATCGGTGCGACCATTGCCACCTCACTGGTCAGCAAGGAAAAGGCCGCACGTGCCATTGCCATCATGTTTACCGGGCTCACCGTGGCCTTGGTGACAGGCGTGCCGATTGGCACCTGGGTGGGTGAGCATTTTGGCTGGCGGATGACCTTTGCGCTGGTCAGCGGGCTGGGCGTGATTGCCTTTCTGGGCTGTGCGCTACTGATTCCACGGGGTGCAAAACCCCAGAATCCGGCGCCACTGCGTAGCCAGTTTTCGGTCCTGAAAACGCCTGCACTATTGAAAGTCTACGCCATGACTGCGCTGGGCTATGGCGGCTCTTTTGTCGCCTTCACCTTTCTTTCACCCATTCTGACTCAGGTGACCGGCTTATCGGTGAATGCCGTGGCGCTGGTATTGCTGGTGTACGGCGTGTCCGTGGCTATCGGCAATCTGGCGGGCGGTATGCTGTCTGACCGGCTGGGTGCCGTGCCTGCACTTAAGTGGGTGTTTGGCTTGCTGGCGCTGGTGTTGGTGCTTTTTGGCTTTGCCGCACCGCATCCGTTACTGGCCATTCTGGTGGTATTGGCCTGGGGCGCCGTCGCTTTTGGTAACGTGCCACCGCTTCAGGTGCTGGTGGTGAAACAGGCTGAAGTATTTACCCCCCATGCCGTGGATGTCGCATCAGGCCTGAATATCGCGGCGTTCAATGTCGGGATTGCCGGTGGTGCCTTTATCGGCGGGTTGATAGTGGAGCGCTTCGGCCTGATGAACACTCCGTGGATCGGTGCGCTACTGGTACTTGCCGCCTGGGGGCTGAGCTGGACTGCTCATCGCCATCCCAAGGCCGCAGCAACTTCAGGCGAAGCCCCGGCTCAACGTGGGGCGAAGGCGGAAGAAATTTCCTCCGCGACCTGAGTTATTGATGTTTAGCCAATGATGGGAAGTGCGACTTCCCCGCACCTAACGATAAGGCTGTCCACTGCCGGGCAGCCAGCGTCAAGACGCACGCTACAGGACAACCATTACAGGAGTAGAACCATGCAGATTCCACATCTTGGATTAGGGACTTTTCGCCTCAAAGGACAGACCGCTTATGACTCGGTCGCCTCGGGGCTCAAAGCCGGTTATCGCCATATCGATACCGCGCAGATTTACGGCAATGAAGAAGAGGTCGGTAAAGCCATCGCCGACAGCGGCATTCCCCGTGATGAGCTTTTTATCACCACCAAAATCTGGACGGACAAGTTTGCAGAAGGGAAGCTGATCCCCAGCCTTCGTGAAAGTCTGGACAAGTTACAGGTCGAGAAAGTCGACCTCACCCTGATTCACTGGCCCTCGCCTGATGACAAAGTGCCGGTCGAGACCTATATGACGCAGCTTGCTCAGGCGAAAGAGGAGGGGCTGACCGCCAATATTGGCGTCTCCAACTTCACGATCAGCCACATGAAAAAGGCCATTGATGCGGTCGGTGCCAAGGCCATCCTGACTAATCAGGTTGAGCTGCATCCCTTCCTGCAGAACCGGCCCATTGTCGAATTCTGCGAAGCTAACGGTATTTTACTGACAGCCTATATGCCGCTTGCGTACGGCAAGGTGATGCATGAACCCATGCTGAAAGGGCTGGCGGAAGCCTATAACACCACACCGGCGGTGGTGGCTTTAGCCTGGGGTCTGCAGCAGGGCTATGTGGTGATTCCATCCTCGACCAAGCCTGAGCATCAGAAGATCAACCTGCTGGCAAAGGCGCTGGAGTTTACCGATGAGGAAATGGCAGCGTTGGCGACCCTGGACCGGGACGACCGACTGGTCAGCCCGGACTTTGGGCCGACATGGGACTGAATAACCAAAGAAAAACCGGGTGATTCCCGGTTTTTTTACATTGGCTGCCTAGACACGGTTTTTGTGTCGCTTTCGTAAAATGCGTTCAAGCTTACGCTCTTGTTGGCTATTTTTTCATAAATTGAAAGCGTTGTTTCAAATTATTCGACATGATTTCTTGAATGCTATCCAAGGCAACGAGGCCATTATATTTCCAATATTCACTTTCTTTAAGAGAAGAAGATATAAATACTCTTCCAGTTTCGTCTATCCCGATTAAATTTAGATCGTATAGTGTGTGGATATCTGACCTTAATAGAAGGCCATTAGATACTGAATAGTTGCTATCAATTGAATGTGGAACTATATGTGCCGCCTCTAATACTCCTTCAATGGCGCACTCTGTAATGCAACAACGCCCGTCGAAATATGAGAGCAAAGCTTTTCGGAATTCTGGCTGACCACGCCGTGTTTTTATAGCCTTCAAGGTCACATCGTCAACTGGATGTTCTTGATTAAGTTGTAGCGCTTCTGAGGTTTCTTTTGGTTTCGTAGCTGATTGTTTTTCTGTTCTTAAAATTGAAAGAGGCTTCTTAACAGCTGCTTGAACCAGATGCTCGAACTCTTCGGCAATCTCGTAACCATGTACTGAGCGCTTATTTAATCCTATTGAACCTCCACGCTGTTGATTGATGGTTTTAGCCCTGACCTTCCAGCCATCGTTTACAACACGATTGATTACTTCAGCAATATTGTCGGTGTATGTACCTTGCCCATGGCGATCTTGTTCACCTGGCTCTGTTAAAGCGAAGCCGTAGCGCCCTGTACTTTTCTGAGACTTTTTATACGGATAAAGTCTGTCGCCATTATCAGCAACTAACACAAACCTTTTATCTACAGTTTCCACTTAACCCCTCTTTTTATAGCTAAGGATCTGCTTTAGCAGATCCCAATGAGTAAAGACAACGATTAAAACTAGTTGTTAGACGAGGTACTTGGATAGTACATCGGTTTTCAGTGTCTCGATTAGACTGTCCATCGATGCCAGATGAACTTCTTCGTGATTAATATCTTTGATAGAGGTTAATGCTAATTCTTTTCCCCAGTCAGGAATAACTGTGGAGTTGGATATGAATTTCTCACTTAGTTCAACGGATTTATCTTGTGGAAGGTGCTTGTCCAGCAGGTTAAATTCTTCGAAATGCTCAAGGAAACTCTTTCTCATAGCTCTTTCGCTCTTCTCAATTACCTCAATCAGATAATAGCCAAATGCGGTATGAGATACCGCTCCACTTCGATTAGTTACTGGTGATGGAGAGATTATAAGTGGGAAGTCATTATTGATATCCGCTGCAGAACTAATATCGAGTCCTCTATGTATTATGCTATTGCGTAGTTCGCGAAGATAATTATAGTTATTTTTTCCATCTGGAAAGTTTTCGAAACTTAGATTTTTATAAAGTAGATCCCGAAAGTGGGTGTTATTGGGATAATTGCTTTCTAAAAAAAGCTCAGTTGCGGATAATAGTCCAGCAAAATACTGCGAATAATATTGCCGCAAATTTTTCTTGTTTTCGACAGAAAGGGGGTATCGTAAAGTTATAGCGTTTCGCAATGAGAGGTTTTTAAGTTCAAAATACCACTTTACAGCTGAAAGCATTTCAGAGGTGCGTATAATATCTTCCATGGTAAATTCCTTTCTAGAACTCGGTTCATCTAACGACCGCATTTGCGACTGACTTGGAGCAGGGTGAAAACCAGTTCGATAATATGCGCTTGTTAAAGCCTTATTGTTCAGGAGTGATGAAAACTATGACAGGGACTCCATTTACCTCTCTTGTAAGATCATTTTCTAAGCCTTTGGGGTTTGCAACTCGCCCCTCTGGATCATATACAAAACAGACAAGCGTATTACAGTCTGGGTGTGCTTGGTATCGTTGAGAGTCAATTATAAGTTGTTCACCAACCTCTTTCGCTGATAATCCTTGTCTGGTTTTCTTAAGTTCGATTATTATTTTTTCTTGTTTAATGAGGAAGTCTACTCGAGATGCGGAGCCTGCATAACTTGGAGTATATTCCTCTGGTCTTACATCATCGAAGTATATCCGTAATAAGGAATGAAAAAGGTCTTGGACATCATACTCATCTTCTATCTCAATTGTACTTCTGGAACCGTATCTTGACCGTAATTGTCGAGCTACTTTGTGAAAACGTCGAATTAGTAGCTCTACTTTACCAATTGCTGATAATTCTTGTGTTAATGATTCTAGGTCTTCTTTCCAATATTCCTTTATTTCATCAATAAGTGACTCTAAAACCGTAATCGCATATCTTACTCCGTTTTTATAGGCATTATCGAATGCGGAGTTTGGTGTTGCTGTGGTAAATATTCCCAAAGAATATCGAATCTCCATGAAATCCTTTGAGTGCCGGGTTTTCTCTCCAAAAATTCTCTCTATGGCTACTTCTGTATCTCTACGCCATTTATTGAAATCACTGCTTCCTCTGCGCTCCCCCGCCAGTTGACAGGCTCTTTCCTTCAAATTTTCAAGTCTTTCAATAGCTTCAGTTTTATTCAATGCTAATTTCTCCTTGCAGCACTAGCATTTTAATACTGTGTATTCGCGTTTTTGCTTATGTAAAGAGCTGAGAAGCGCTCACTCAATGAGGGTGTAAATTGGATAAAGGATGAACCACAGCTATTCTCCTCCATTGAAAACAAGCATGCGTAAATACATGAAAGGTTGTGGGTGGTTTACCACAACACAATATCCATAATTACCTGATACTGAACTATATTGCTTGTTGATTCTAGCTACAAATAAGCACTTCTGCCTCGGTCAGCGTGCAGGCACTTAACATATCCTCACTGAATCAAGCGTTATATCTACTTCCATCGGCTGACCCATCCGGAACAGATGGGAATCCAGAAATATATGTGCCATATAAAAAGGGAGCCGTAGCTCCCTTTTTATATGCAGCGTTCATGAGGTTTACGCAGAAATCGGCGCGGCAAATTCCTCGCCTTCCTCAATCATGCGCTCCATGGTGTAGAGGTATTCATCCTCGGCGATTTGTTTAAAACCAAAGCGTTTATAGAGGCGGATGGCCGGGTTCTGTTTGAACACCTTCAGCAGGTAGCTGCGACAGTTGATCTGACCGGCAATCCAGAGGGTGCGAAGCAGCACTTCGGCGCCCAGCCCCTGACCGTGGGTGCGAGGTTCCAGCTGGATATCCCAGAGGTAAATATAGGGCTGCTGGATTTGCAGACGCAAAACGCCTAATGGCTCGCTGTCAGGTTTGCCGGGGTCATGCAGCACCATGTTGACGGTATCCGTCCACTGGGAGTTGTAAATATCCGTGCTCCACTCAAGGCCGGTTTCGACGTAGTAGTGGTTCATGTTTTTGTAGGTCAGATCATGGGCGTATTGCCGATCTTCCTCGCTTGCTTCCCGTAATAGCAGGGGAATGCGCTGGGTGGTTTCAGTCTCGCTCATCATCCGTAAACTCCGCTGATAAGGACAACTCGGGAAATAGTCTGGCCGTTTGCAGCGTCATGGGCCTGAGTTGTACCTGCTCGGTATCCAGGCGGCTGTCGATCACACGCAGCGCCTGCACCAGGGTGAAGAAACGCTCGCGCTCGGTCGGCGTTAGTTCACTTTGAATCGGTAAAATCTGACGAAGATAAAAAAGGCAGATATTCACAATCTGCTGTTCCTTGAGAGTACCTTCCCGACAACTGCTAACGCCAGCCTGAACCAAGTTGAGTTTGAGCGCTGGCGGGACTTGCACGGCTTTTATCGCCCGCAGTAGCCCAAAAAAGGCCGGCTCGAACTGATCCGCCCGGTAGGTGCCGATGCTGTTGCCGATGAGGCGTCGAATCTCCGGCGCAAGGTGTTCACCACCCGGCGCAGGCAGAAGCTCAAGGTAAGCGATGGCTGCCATGTGCTGGGTTTTCTGGTTAAGCCGCTTCTCAATACTGAGGTGCAGGCTGTCGGCCAACAGCCATTGATAGCGCTCTTCGATAGCCGCTTCCCAGCTCCAGAAATCCAGACGCTTGCCGTGCACTTCCCGCGGAGTCTGGCGCTGGGCTTCGATGCGCAGGTCGTGCAGTACTTCGCGTTTGGCGTCCTGATACTGTTGCTCAAACAGGGATTTGCGCTGACGCGACTGACGAAGGCGCTGCCGTGCGCCTTGCTGTCGGTGATAGAGCGCCTGGCGTGAGGCAAGTCGCCGCTCAAGGCGCTGACGGGGTGAACCCTCAAGGCCGCGAAGCTGTTCCTGACTGGCCTGATGGCGTTCATCAAGGCGGTTTTGCAGTTCGCTGGAGAAGTCGCGCCCGAGTCGTTTGAAGTGCAGTTTCATCAGCACTTCATCGGAGAACTGATTGGCCAGATCCAGCCGCAGGAAGAAGTTCATCAGCTCATCGGTCAGGCGTTGAGCCAGCGTTTCATCGCCGCGCTGCCAGTATTCATGGGCCTGAATAATCAGTGCCTTGATGCGCAGATCAGCATGCTTCGGGTAGCCCTTGAGCACTTGCGTCAGGGTTTTGTGCAGCTTTTTAAAACCGCGCCTGGTATTTCGGTCCGGCAGTCTGGCGTGGGGGCGATGGCCCCAGAGAATATCCCGATAGGTTCGCGAATCCCGGCTGCCCGTGTGGTGATGTCCATAAAGAATGCTGCGAAAGGCACGTTCGGCGACATCGTACTGGCGGTTCAGAAAAGCAATATGGCCGAGCAGGCTTTGCTTATGCAGGGACAAGGGGCTCAGGACACACGCCAGTTCCATGGCGTACTGGGCCAGATCGAAATCCTCCTCAAGGCAATGTATGCGCGCGAGCCAGTCGTAGGCTTCAAGGCTCATCAGCGGTTGGTTCAGCAGCTCAGCAAAACAGCGCTTTGCCTGCGCCAGTCGTCCCATAAAGAAGTTACTGATGCCTTGGCCCATGACTGCCCAGGGGGTGGTGTAGTCGCGTTCGGACATTAGCCGGTAATGGCGCTCCGCTTCCCGATAAAAGGCGGCTTCCACCAGCGTGTGCCCCAGCAGTCGCTGTGCTTCCTCGACAAAGGGGCTGTCCTTGCTGTGATCCCGTTGTGAGGATTCCCGAATATGTTGCTGCAGCCATTGAATGGCGCGGCGGTCATTATGCTGGTCCAACGCATCAAAGGCGGGTTTGAAGTAATGGCGAAGCTGCGCCATGCGGGTGATCTTGTCGATCAGATCAACAGCGCGCAGGGGCTTGGCCAGATAGTCATCGGGGGATTCTTCCAGCGCTGCAAAGCGCATGCGCTCGGTATCCTCGCTGGTCATCATGATAAACAGGGTGGAATAGGGCAGCAGGCGCTGGCGCCTTGCATCAGTGAGCAGCGATTGGCCGTTTTCACGGGTGCCGCGCAGGTCGAAGTCACAGATGACGAGGGCGAAGTGGTGCTCGCGCAAAAGCCGAATGGCGGTGCTGTAGTTGTTGGCTTCGTAGAGGTTGCTGGCACCGCCGCGCCAGAGCATATCCTTGAAGGAGGCAATCATCGGTGCATGGCTGTCGATGATCAGGATCTTCTCGCCAGCGAGCACTTCCGGTACGAAGCGCGCAAGGGTTTTGACGCCCGGTGAATAGCCATCACTGGCGGTTTGAAGCTCCTCGGCACCGGGCCGGACAACGCTTGTGTGTGACATCCCTGATTTTCTCGATAATGCGTGAGCAGCCTGGCTACATCGAACGGGCAATACGTGACTAAAACGGCTGAAAGATCAGGACGATCCGTCTTACTTGGGTACTGCAACGAGGCTTCCGGTTCCCTGGAAGCTGAGCGAAGGGGCTAACCATAACAGCCCCGGCGCGATCAGGGCACCTTTAGACTTTATTCTGCGGCGGCTTTTGGCAGGTCGAGTTGGCTATCGATGGAGCGAAGGGCCTGAATCAGCGTATTGAGGCGGTCTTTTTCGATCTCTTCCATCTGCGCCTGATTCGCCAGCAGGGGTTTGATGTAGAGCAGACAAATATTGTAGATCTGCTTTTCCTTGATACTGCCTTCACGGCAACTGCTCACCCCGGCCTGAATCAGGTTGAGCTGAATGCTGCAGGAAGGTGGCACCTGTTTAACGGCCCGCAGAAAACTGAAAAAGGCCGTTTCGTATTGCTCCCGCTGATAAGCGCGGATGATCTCAACCAGCAACTGCTGCAGAGGTTTATTCGCCAGTTCGGATTCAGGCATGGGCAGCAGCGAGAGATAGCCGATGGCTGCCATGGACTGACTTTTTTGGGTGAGGCGTCGCTCAATGGCGGCGGTGAGCTTGTTGTTCATCAGCCAGCGGAAGGTCTTGTCGATCTCAATTTCCCACTGCCAGTAATCCATTGGCTCAACATCCATCCGCTTTTGTACTTCTCGCTTGGCCTCGGCCTGCAGGTCATGCATCACTTCGCGTTTGGCATCCTCGTACTGCTGCTCAAAGATCTGCCGACGCTGGCGCGACTGGCGGAGCTTGTTCTGTGCCGATTGCTGGCGCTCGTTAATGGCCTGTTTGGCGGCAAGGCGCTGTTTGAGTTTCTGGGAGGAGTCTTCAAAGACCTTGAGACTGGTGCCGGCTTTCTCTTCGGCCTGGGTGGCCTTGCGCTCAAGCAGGGCCTTGTACTCCCGGTGGAAATCCCGGCCCAGTCGCTTGAAGTGAATCCTGATCAGCACTTCATCTGCCACCTGATTGGCAAACTCCAGACGTGAGTAGAAGTTCAGCAGCTCATCGGTCATCTGGTGGGCGAGGTCCGTTTCCTCCCGCTGCACAAAAACTTCTGCCTGAATGATTGCTGCCTTGATGCGCAGGTCGGCATGCTTGGGCAGGCGCTGAATCACTTGTGTCAGGGTGCGGCTCAGCTTGTGCAGACTGCCTGCGGCATCTTCTTCAGGTTCCCGCTGATTGGGCTGATGGCCCCAGACAATATCGCGGTAGGCTTTCGGGTCGACATAGTGAGCCTGATGGTGCCCAAAAAGAATGCTGCGAAAGGCTCGCTCCGCCACGCCATACTGCTGGTTCAAAAAGGCGATATGCCCCAGCAGGCTTTGCTTGTGCAGAGATAGCGGGCTGGCCGATACCGCCAGTTCCATGGCGTACTGGGCAAGGTCGAAGTCTTCCTCCAGACAATGAATACGCGCCAGCCAGTCATAGGCTTCAAGGCTCAGGATCGGTTTATCCAGCAGTGAGGCAAAGCAGCGTTTGGCCTGCGCGAGCCTGCCCAGAAAGAAATTGCTGATGCCCTGACCCATGGTGGCCCAGGAAATCTCATATTGCTTGTCCACGCTCTCGCGGTAATGCTTTTCTGCTTCGCGGTACAGGGCTGAGTCAATCAGTGCTTTGCCGAGCAGACGACGGCAGTGCTGTTCACTCGCGGCGCTCGGTTTGCTTTTGAGTTTTTGCTGCAGCCATTGAATGGCGCGTCGTTCATTGCGGTCATCGAGGGCTTCAAACACCGGCTTGAAATAGCCGCGCAGTTTGGCCATGCGGGTGATTTTGCTGATGAGGTCAACAGCGCGGATGGGTTTGTTGAGGTAATCATCCGGGGCTTCCTCCAGCGCTGCATGGCGCATTCGCACCGTATCTTCGCTGGTCAGCATGATAAACAGCGTGGAATAGGGCAGGAGTTTCTGACGGCGAACATCCGTCAGTAGTGACTGGCCACCTTCTTTGGGGCCTTGTACGTCGTAGTCACAAATAATCAGGGCAAAGCGGTTTTCACGGATCAGGCGAATGGCAGAAAGATAATTATTCGCTTCGTAAAGCTTGGTGGCACCGCCTCGGTACAGCATATGTTTAAGCAGAGCGATCATTGAACCGTGATTGTCGATGATCAGAATTTTTTCACTGGCGAGATTTTCCGGCACGAAGCGAGGCAGCGCCTCCTGCGTCGACTCAACCAGAGTGTGGCTTGCTTCGGTGAGGTGTGACATCCCTGACGTCCTCCCTGTAGCCTCGTTAAGGTGGGTGAAGATGTTGCGTAGGGTGTACTTGCGTCATTTGTGACTTTCTTGTTGCTCGTTTTGTGAACAAATATGTCCCAAGGTTCCCTGTGTGAGTGAGTCCGGGGCAATTTGGCGGTGAAATTAAGGCGGGTGTCAGGGAAAAAGCGCTATTTCGCAGCTGCAGCACGTCTGCAGAAGATTGTGAGATTGATGCTTTTTGAACAAAATAATCGGCGCTGTCTGCCGCGCTTGAAACGTTTTTGCACACTTTCCCGATCAATGGTGCGGCAGCGGGCAGGTAGGATAATCAAAAGCTCTGCGGGGTATCGGCAGGGATGAGCATGACGGAACAGGAGTGTCGATGTTAGCTCTCAGACGAATTCAAGGCGCATTTCCCTTTCTGATCGCGGTTTTTCTTAACGCGTTCACCGATCTTGGTCACAAGATCATTATTCAGAATACGGTGTTTAAAATTTACGATGGCCGCGAGCAGATCATGCTGACTGCCATCGTCAACGCGCTGATCCTGCTACCTTTCATCCTGTTCTTTATCCCGGCGGGTAACAGCTCGGATAACCTTCCCAAGGACAAGGTGATGCGCCGCTGCGGCTGGGCGGCGGTGGTTCTGACGCTGGGTATCACCCTTTGTTACTACCTCGGCTGGTTCTGGCCTGCATTCCTGATGACCTTCCTGATGGCCGTTCAGTCGGCATGGTACAGTCCGGCCAAGTTTGGCTATCTCAAAGCCATGTTTGGCAAGGAGCACCTGGCCGAGGCCAATGGCCGGGTTCAGGCCATTTCGATTCTTGCCATTCTGGCGGGCACCTTTGCTTTCTCGATCCTGTTTGAACTGCGCTACGACACCAGCGCCATGTCGCCAAATGAAGTCGTCAGCCATCTGGCGCCGCTGGGTTGGGCTTTGGTGCTGTGTGCGGTGTTTGAGCTGGCGATGCTGTATCGCGTTCCGCAGTTGG
Source organism: Pokkaliibacter sp. CJK22405 (assembly GCF_046614695.1). Lineage (NCBI taxonomy): Bacteria > Pseudomonadati > Pseudomonadota > Gammaproteobacteria > Oceanospirillales > Balneatrichaceae > Pokkaliibacter > Pokkaliibacter sp. CJK22405. Next base: position 143,793 of record NZ_JBKKHQ010000009.1, on the reverse strand, counting down.
AAGAAGCCAGCAAAGAGCCGGTCGCCAACTCTCTGCTGCACTCCTTTAACCCGACGCTACTTGGAAAACAGCTGCAGCCGGTGATGCGTTCACGGGCTATTCGCCTGTCGATTCTCGGGTTAGCGGTGTTCTGGTCGGTGGGGCAGGTCATGTTGGCGGCCTTTCCGGCTTTCGCCAAAGCCACCACAGAGATTGATAACACCATCGTTATTCAGGGCATTCTTGCCAGCTCCGGCATCGGTATTGCCATCGGTTCAGCGCTGGCGGCCCGCTTTTCCCGTAACTATATCGAGCTTGGGCTGATTCCTCTGGGGGCTGCCGGTATCGCGGCGGGCTTGTTGTTGCTGCCTTCCTTAACGACTCCGATGACCTTTACCGCTGATTTTCTCTTTATCGGTCTGATGGGGGGTCTTTTCATTGTGCCCCTGAATGCCCTGATCCAGTTCCACGCCGGTGAGCATGAACTGGGCCGGGTTATCGCCGGTAATAACCTGTTCCAGAACATCGCCATGGTGATGTTCCTCGGCATTACTGTGCTCTTCTCTCTGGCGGGCATTGATGGACAGGCACTGCTGGTGCTGATTGCCTTTATTGCCCTGATCGGCGGGCTTTATACCGTGGCGCGTTTGCCCCAGAGTCTGGTGCGTTTTGTGCTCTCGCGGATTCTGGCTCAGCGTTATCGCATTGAAGTGCAGGGCATGAAAAACATCCCTGAGAAGGGCGGTGTTCTGCTGCTGGGTAACCACATCAGCTGGATCGACTGGGCGGTGATTCAAACGGCCTGCCCGCGTCCAGTGCGCTTTGTCATGGAACGCAGCATCTATGATCGCTGGTATCTGACCTGGTTCTTCCGTGCCTTTGGCTGTGTGCCTATTGATGCGGGTGCTGGGAGCAAAAGTGCCCTGAAAGCGGTGACTCAGTTACTGAATGAAGGTGAAGTGGTCTGTGTTTTCCCGGAAGGGGCGATCAGCCGTAATGGTCATCTGGGCACCTTCCGTCAGGGCTTTGAACGTGCCTGTAAGGATGTCACTGAACCTGCTGCCATTATTCCTTTTTATCTGCGCGGCCTTTGGGGCAGCCAGTTCTCCCGTTCCTCTGCCCATGTGCGCGCGACTCGCCGCTCCGGGCGCTACCGTGAGCTGATCGTGGCTTTTGGTGGCCGTATGGACGTGTCCAGCAGCGCATCAGAGGTGAAAAAACGCGTCTTCGATCTTTCCATAAGCTCCTGGCAAACCCATGTGGATGAACTGCCCAGCCTGCCACGCGCCTGGATGGAAGGCATCAGCCTCCTGCGCTGGCGTCCGGCCCTGCATGATGCCGATGGCCGTCAGACCTCCGCCTGGCGTTCTCTGACTGGCGCCATCTGCCTGTCGCGCCGGGTAAGAAATATGGAAGGCGATAATATCGGCATGCTGTTGCCCACCGCATCAGCGGCGATGGTGGCCAATATGTCGGTGCTGCTGGCGGGTAAAACGCTGGTGTGCCTGAACTACACCGCCAGTGTCAGTGCGCTTAAAGCCGCAGTGGAAAGTGCCAATATTAAAACCATCTGCACCTCGCCACGTTTCCTTAAAAAGCTGGAACAGCGGGGCATTGACCTCAGTGAAGTCTTTGCCGACGTTACCGTGGTTGAGCTTGAGAGCGTCGGTAAAACGATCAGGAAGCCTGAAGCCATCGCGACGCTGGCCATGGTTGTCCTGTTGCCGGTTCGCCTGCTTAACCGACTGGTCAACCGAAGCCGTGATCCGCAACAAACCGCCGTGGTGCTGTTTTCCAGTGGCAGTGAAGGCAAGCCAAAGGGGGTCTGCCTGACCCACGCCAATATCATGGCCAACGTCAAACAGGTGTCGGATGTCCTGAATACCCGTCAGCGCGATGTGATTCTGGCCTCCCTGCCGCTGTTCCATGCCTTTGGCCTGACCGTGACGCAATTTCTGGCGATGATTGAGGGGATTCCCGTGGTTTGCTGCCCGGACCCCACGGATGCGGCGGCGGTCGCTAAAGCCGTAGCGCGTTTCCGCGTGACGATTATGTGCGGCACTTCCACCTTCTTCCGGATTTATTCCCGTGCCAAGCGGGTCCACCCGATGATGCTGGAAAGCCTGCGGATTGTGGTGGCCGGGGCAGAGCGCCTTGATCCAGCGGTACGCAAAGCCTTCACCCTGCGCTTTAACAAGGAAGTGCTGGAAGGTTACGGCGCAACGGAGACGACCCCGGTTGCAGCCGTGAACCTGCCGGATGCGCTGGATACCCGTTACTGGACCGTGCAGTTGGGTCATAAGGAAGGCACCGTGGGGATGCCATTACCAGGCACCAGCGTGCGCATTGTCGACCCTGAAACGCTGGAGTCCATGCCCACAGGGGAAGACGGCATGATTCTGATCGGTGGCCCGCAGGTAATGCAGGGTTATCTGAATGATCCTGAGCGTACCGACAAGGTGATTCGCATCATGGATGGTATCCGCTGGTACATCACCGGTGATAAGGGCCACATTGATGAAGATGGCTTCCTGACTGTTGTTGACCGCTACTCACGCTTTGCCAAGGTGGGTGGTGAAATGGTGAGTCTTGGTGCGGTGGAAGAAGCGGTCAACAAGGTGCTGGGCGATGAGGTCCGGGTCATGGCCGTAGCCGTCCCGGATGAACGCAAAGGTGAGGATATCGTCCTGCTGAGCGAGGAAGACGTCACGCTTGAGAGCCTTCGCAAAGGCATGAAGGATCAGCAGGTCAGCGCATTACTGGTGCCTGCCAAAGTGCTGCAGGTCGAGAAGTTACCTGTGCTTGGCACCGGAAAAGCTGATCTTGCCGGAGCGAAAAAGCTGGCGATCTCGCTGCTGGAAGGTGGTGATGAGACTGGCGCTAAAGCATCTGCTGCCGATGCCAACGCCAATGGAAGTGACAGCAGTAGAAGAGACAGTAGTGGAAGTGACGAGAGTGAAAGCCACAAGGCAGCGGAATATAAGGACCGCAGCGACAGCTAGCCCTGAGCTGGCTTGCCTTTAAGCAACGGCCAATAAAATTGTTTCATCCTTGCTCCCATGTTTATGACGATTATGGGGAAAGATAAGCCGGGTAGGGACACCGCCGCCCGGCTCGTCTACAATACGCACCTTCGATTTCACGGCGGCCTTCGGGCAGCACCTGCTTTTCGCGGAAATACACTAAGAGACTGCTAGCGTGTTCCAACCAACCACCTCTCTGAAACTCCTCGCCACCGCATTGATGGTCGCTGCTTTGAGCGGCTGTATGGAAAACATCAAAATGCCCTCCATCTCCATGGACAGCTTTGGTTTTGGTGGTAATTCTGCTGAGGATGCCTCTCAGGAGGAAGCAGCGACAGAATCCGCAAGCAAGGCCAGGAAAGGCGCTGAGCAGGAGTACATCGATGCTGATCCGTATTCCGAGAAAGACATGGTGGTGTATGTTTCTAACCGTCCACGTCCCTGCGATAAAGGCATTTATGGCCTCTGTCTGGAAGTGAAGCAGGAGCCGGGTGATGACTGGCGTTTGCTGCCTGACCCGATTCAGGGCTTTAACTATCAGGCAGGTTACTACTACACCCTGGAGGTGCATCGTGCGCCCAAAGTTGGTGCTTCCGCGGGCCAGCATCCTGTCATGATCTGGACCCTGAAAAACATTATCGACAAGACCCCCGCTGTCCGTCTGAAGGACGGCTCCAGCCCTATCTGATCGACTTTTTCCTTGTATTTAAAAGAACTCTTCCCGGGTCAGCACTCGCTGGCCCGACTTCTGCACGGTATATCTTTTTGTGCAGGCTTTTGACACCCAACTGTCACTTGAACGCGCTAGGGTAAATTTTTCTAAAAATTGACCTGACATAGTGCATTTATAGGCTAGTCTATAGGCGCGTTTAACACCGCCCGGATGCGGTAGGATGGATCGCCCGTCCTGTTCCGATGGCGCAATTCCGGTGTCTAAAAGGAGTTTTCGATGTCCCAGCTTGATGGGCGTTTAACGACGCCAGCGTTTTTCATGGAGCCATTTGGCTACCGTTTCGTTGGTGACCAGGTTGAGCTACATGCCAACTTCGACACCCAGGCATTATCCTCAGTCTCCGGCGCGACTTTGCTGCTGGCGGCGAGCCCTAAATATCCTACCAACGACAACCCCCCCATTATTATTGCTCAGAGCCCGGTCGCTCTGGACGATAACCGCTGGCAGGCTTCACTGACTGCCTCTGCACCCGCAGGCAAGCAAGCCTGGGTATTGGCATTCGAGCTTCGTGATGGCGAAGGTAAAGTGCTACAGCACAGCCCTTTCATTAATGCCCAGCGTTTCCTACAGCCCTCCATTTACGGCGAAACCCGTCTTTATCGTGAGCAGGGCGTTGCTTGCCTTGAACTCGGCGAAGTACGTAATCCACGTGAGGCCAGCAACCTAAGCGGTAGTTTGAGCCTTGAGCTGTGGCGCCTGCCGACGTCCTACCACGGCGGTGGCTTTGAAGGTCAGCTGATGATTCAGCGCTCACTAGGCCGTATTGCCGGTCAGCAACAGTGGAGCAATGTAAAGCTGCTGCTGGATGAGAGCGCAGAAGAGTGGAAAGACGGCCTGTGCCTGATGCTGCGTGAATGGACACCGATGGGTTATGTGACCCGTGACTATCTGAACCTGACTGCTGCTGAACATGAGCAGATTCAGGAACTGGCAGTCAGTGAGCACCAGATCCCAGCCATTACCGCCGTGCCTGAACACCGCGTGGATGTGGCGCCTGAGCCCCGCAAAGATGCCGTACTGGAGCCCGCAGCCAAGCCAAAAGCCGTTGCAGAGCCAAAAGCCGTAGCAGAACAAAAAGCAGCAGAGCCAGAAGTGAAAGCCAAAAAACCTGTCGCCAGCAAAGGCAAAGCGGCTTCAGGTAAGCTGGAAGCCAAGCCTGTCGATATCAACGTTGAAGGCATTGGCTGCTCTATCAACTCGGCGGCTGAAAAAGAGCTGACGAAAGTGAAGGGCATTTCCCCGAAACTGGCGAAAGAAATTATCTCCAAGCGCCCTTATACCACCATTGATGATTTATTGGTGATCCGTGGTTTGGGTAAAAAGAGCCTGGATAAGCTTCGCCCAGCTTTGTGTCTATAAAGTAGGCTATAGCAGCAGGCTTAAGGCATTCTGCTCTGAGTAATAAAAAACCGGCGTTACTAAAGTAGCGCCGGTTTTTTTATATTGTATTTTGTTTAATTATTTCGACTATTTTGCTAAGACTAATTTTGTTTTCTTCAACTGAGGAGTTCCAAAGATAATTAATTGTTTCTAATACGTCTTTCTTGTTTTCCACATCATTATTATCTTTTGCTCTTTTAAATTTTTTAATTTCTTCTGATGAACATAGTACTGCATAATCTTTATTGCACAAAATAGCCCAGTTTTCACTTTCATACCATACAACAGCATAAATTGGGAGACCATACTCTGGATTCTTTTTGTATGTTCTATTTCCTTCCTCAGAGAATAATTTTTGGATTGAGTCTTTATTCGAAGAAAATGCACGATAAAGGCTGTCACTTGCATATTTATTCTCGCCATCTTTGGGGTTTTTTAATACGCCAAATCTTGAGGCCGCGTGTTTTCTCCAAGCAAAATGCTCATGTACTGCAGCAAATTCAAGACATTCATTTTCATTGTTTTTTATAACGTTCCAGTTTGAGTTCATTTTTTCCTCAATATGTTCAGTCAGATTGATAGAAATATATAATATTACTCTGTCAAGCATTCACAATCCCAAGCACGCTTAGCAAAAGCGCAGCCATTCCCACCATTTCCCGTGCAGTAAAGCGTTCGCGAAACACTCGCATGGCGATAATCAGGGTAAAGAAAAACTCCACTTGCCCCAGGGTTTTGACCAGTGCTGGCAAGGTCAGAGTCATGGCGGTAAACCAGCCGATGGAGCCCAACAGGCTGGTCACACCAACGCCCAATGCCAGTGGCCACTGAGTAAACAGAGCCTTAAGCGCGTGAGGTGTGCGAATGGCCTGATAGCCAACCAGCAAAACAAACTGCAGGCTGATCATATAAGCCAGTGTGGTAGCCGCACTGGCAACCAGATCCGCATGCAGTGACAGGCTGGCCTGTCGCAACCACAGGGATGAGAGCGCAAAGCATAAGCCGCAGCTGATGCCATAGAGTGCGGAGGATGAGGTCAGATACGCTTTCAGGCTACGGCGCGCTTCGGGCGCCGCTCTGGGTGAGAGCAGCACAATCCCGACAGTGCCTGCCAACACGCTAAGCCAGCCAACGGGCGACAGGTTGACGCCCAAGAACACAAAACCCACGACGGCGATCAGCATTGCCTCGGACTTGGCGTAGCTCACACCAATAGCGAAGTTTCGTTGCTGAAACAGTCGCACCATTAACCATGTCGCCATTATCTGTACCACCGCAGAAAGCGAGGCATAGACCAGAAAGCGCGCGGGCAGGGCATTGAAGTGAATATCGGCATCCGATGCCATCACCGTCCAGTAAATCCAGACCAGCGGTAGCGCATAAAAGTAGCGGGCAAGAGTGGTCGTGGTGGCAGAAGAGCGCGCGGATAAGGCCTTTTGCATGGCCGTGCGAATCGACTGCATAAAGGCGGCCATCAGGGTCAGGCCAATCCAGAGAGGCATGGGAAGTGCTCCATTGTCAGGCGCATCACTGCGCGGTAGCGAGCTTGTCTCGCCTTCAAGCCACACAGTCTAGGTAGGCAGGAAGGCGAGGGACAATGGTCATTTTTGATGGCTGCCATTCCCTCAGGGAATAGCTTTGTTAATCAGGATTTTTTCGGGTTATAGGGATGACGATCAACCCAGTGCCGGGCAATCTCTTCTCGTTTACAGATCCAGGCTTTGTCATGGGAGCGAACATAGTCAATAAAACGCATCAGGGAAGCGGCACGCGCCGGGCGTCCGATTAAACGGCAATGCAGGCCAATCGACAGCATCTTCGGTGCGGTTTTACCTTCCTGATAGAGTACATCGAAGGCATCTTTCAGGTAGGTGAAGAACTGATCGCCGGAGTTAAAGCCCTGCATCGCGGCAAAGCGCATGTCATTGGTGTCGAGAGTGTAGGGCACGATCAATTGTGGCTTGCCGGTGGAATCACACCAGTAAGGCAAATCATCAGCGTAGGAGTCGGCATCGTAGAGAAAGCCACCATTCTCGACGACCAGCTGATGGGTCTGCGGGCTGGTGCGGCCGGTGTACCAGCCAAGCGGCCGCTGGCCGGTGAGTTTTTCGTGCCAGTAGATGGCTGCTTCCATGTCCTCACGCTCAGCCTCAATGCTGTGGTTCTGGTAGTTGATCCAGCGATAGCCATGGCTGGCGACTTCCCAGCCTGCTTTGAGCATGGCTTCAACTGCTGCGGGGTTACGGCGCATGGCCATGGTAACGCCGTAAACCGTGACGGGGACTTCTCGCTCGGTAAAGATGCGATGCAGGCGCCAGAAGCCAGCACGGCTGCCGTATTCATACAGGGATTCCATGCTCATATGGCGCATGCCGGGAATCGGCGGAGTGCCGATCATCTCCGACAGGAAAGACTCTGACGCCGCATCACCGTGCAAAATGGCATTCTCAGCGCCTTCTTCATAATTGATGACAAACTGCACCGCGACGTGCGCGCCATTAGGCCAGTCAGCATGGGGCGGCTCTGCGCCATAACCGATCAGATCGCGGGGGTAATCAGGCTCAAATGGGCTTAAATCAGTCATCCTTGGGCATCCATTAGCAGGAAGGGTTTTCTTGAAATCGCATACAAGGCTTGTGCCATCCGGCAAGTGTAGACCGGTTGCCGTCGTTGGGCTTCGACAGCAAAAAGGCAGAAAGAACAGTCCTGTGCGTAATGATGGAAGCTATGTTTACGCCTCCTTGGTTTGTGTAACAAATTGTTTATCTGTAGGATGGCAGACCTTCATTCAAGACAAGCAAAGGAAATGCAGTGAGCTCTGTTGCCGCGCAAGTACCCGCAAGCACCGATTCCTTCAATGGCTATAACCTTCGCATTGGCGATTCGGACAAGAAGAAAATCTGGGGTGGCAAGGCCATCGCGACTGACGAGGGTAACTACGTCAAAACCCTGCAGGAATTCCTGATTACAGTAGGAGTTCTGCAAGAGGCCGCTGATGGTGGTTTCGGTAAGAAGACTCAGACCGCGCTGCAGCGCTTCCAGTGGAACGCCAAGAACATCAGCTACAAGCTTAAAGACAAATCCATTATGGAGCTGGCGCCCGTCTTCAACGGTGATGTGAACGGTATCCTTGATGAGCAGACCAAAAAGGCCATTGCCCGCTGGAAGAAAAACCTGACGGTGTGTACGGGTGATCTGGTGCGTATCAAGGAAGCGAAGTATACCAACATTACTTTCAGCTCCAGCCTTCGCAAGATTGATAGCCCTTATGTGAACACGGGCGAGCTGGTTGTCTCCAAGGCGCTGATCCCTTATCTGGATGAGATGAACAATCAGGCGGTCACCCTCAAGATCAAGCTGCATGTGAATCAGGCTTTGCGAGAGCAGGGCGTTCCTCCGAAAGGTGCTGTCGTTACCCCTGCCACGCGCAGCCAGCATTACCTTGGCCATGCGCTGGATATCAATATGGTGGATGGCAACAGCTGGAACTCCAGCACGGATTTTAAAAACAAGAAAGAAACCGACAATGCCAAGAAGTTCATTAAAAAGATGAAAGAATTTGGCATGCGCTGGGGTGGCGATTTCGCCCCTGTGGATACGCCACACTTTGATTTTCAGATTCCGGCAGATTCCTTTGCTTATGAAGCCAAGTTCTTCTTTAATCAGCGCAGCATTGCGCTGAAAAGCATGATTCCACTAATTGACTGAGTAATTGCCATGTTGAAAACCTTTATTGCCAGTCTGGCGATTGTGACGCTAACCGGCTGTGTGAGTGCCCCTACGCAAGCCACCCAGGATGCCTGCACCCGCTATAATAATGGCGATGCGCTGATGGTGCTTTCTGCTCATCCGCAGGATGACAGCGAGTTCTACGCTGACTGGTCCTACTACCTCAACGGCTTCGAGGCCAAGCATAAGGCTTACACGGTGCTGGATGACGATGCGCAAATCGCCAAAACCTTTGAGCCTTACTCTGTGCTTTTTGTGAAAAAAGGCCAGCCTGCTTACCTGCTGGAAAAGACCGTCGAGCCGCAGTTCTATGATGTCGCTGATCGCCTGACTTCAGGTAAAAAAGTCGCTGCTGATATGCAGTCATTTATGCCCGAAGAAGTCGCTGAAGATAAGGTGGCCGGCATTCTCTGCCGATAAGCCTTCGTGAAAAGAGAAAACCCTGATGCTGAAAAGTGTCAGGGTTTTTTAATGGTTAGTTTCAGCTATTTGCTTCTGATTCTGCCTTCTTTTATCTCTTACTAATAACCCAGAACCATTAGTCTTCTTAATTTCAAAAAGATCAATCGCCATGAAAAGGTCACTAAGCTTCTTAAAACCATAATTGCGCTGATCAAATGATGCATGGTTTGAAATGTTTTTTCCCACTAAACCAAGGCTAGCCCACCCATTATCTTCTTCAACTGACTCTATTGCTTGGCGCAACATATTAATAAGTTTGGTATCACTCTTAATGTTTTTTACCGGCTGTTTACTATTTGAAATTTTGGGTTGGGACTTAATAGTTGGATTCTGAGGCTTGACTTTTTGATCCGTGCTAGGGGTATCCAGATATAAAAAACGTGAACAACTATTCACAAATGCATTAGGTGCTTTACGTTCACCAAAACCTATAACAATCTTACCATCTGCCAAACAGCGTGTGACTAGTGGTGTAAAATCACAATCTGAAGAAACGAGACAAATGATATCGATATCCTTCGTATAAATGACATCCATTACGTCAATAACTAATGCCATATCTGTGGCATTCTTCCCTTTGGTAAGATCAAACTGTTGTATTGGCTGAATCGCATATTCATGAAGACAATTCTCCCAGCTTTTTAAAGTGTCGCTTTTCCAGTTGCCATATGCTTTGCGTATATTGACTACACCATAGCGAGCAAGCTCGGAAAGAATTTTATCGATATGTTTTGCTGGAGCATTATCTGCATCAATAAATACTGCAATTTTTTCTTTGTCGTGCACTCAGCATGTCCTTTCTCTAGGGCTTTTAGAGGAGATAAGCAACTGTCTGAATGCTACTTTTAACCCTTAAGGAGGCTTCAAATCAATTATTTGAGACAGATATTTCTTAGATCACCGCCCACTTAGATAGTCTTTTTCATTTTTTCCTGATTCTCACCCCACCCACATCAACTCCCTCGGTAACTGAGTTAGTCTTTTCCCGCCTTCCGGGGTGACCTGGACTGTTTCGCTAAAGCCGAGCCGGCCAGCGGAGACATACATATGGAATACCATATTCTCCTCCAGCGTCCAATGGGCCTTGGGGTGGAAACAGTAAGAGAAGTCACTGAGCCTCGGTGTGCGGGCGTAGAGCCCCAGCGCATAGCCGGTGACGTTGGTGTAACTCTCCCGAAGCCCCGCTTTTAGTACACCTTCCCGAAGCATTGCATCGATATCACAGGCGGTTTCGCCCGGTTTCATGGCGGCGATTTGTGCATCCTGCAGGCGGATCAGCTCTTTGGAAAAGTGCTGTAAGGTCAGGCTGGGCTGGCCCATGTGGATTGGCCGCATCACCCGCGCTGAATAGTTTTTCACTTTGGGAATCAGTTCAACGTGGAGTACATCGCCTGTTTGTAGCGCATCATCCAGCTGATGAGAGTGGAGAAAGGCGTTGTCCCCTGCGGCGCGGACGATAGGGCCGGTATCGCCGTTATCCGCACCGGCGCGCAGAAAGTGTCCGGCGGCAATGGCGGCAGCTTCACGCGCGCTGTCGCCCAGTCGGATCTGCTGGTGAATCGCCATCAGGCTTTCATCAGCAATGCGGGCCGCACGTTCAAGATAGCCAATTTCGAGGGTCTCCTTGATTTGTCGCAGGCGGTCACTGATACCGGGCAAACTGGCCCAACGGGTAAGTGGCAGGCCTTGTCGCAGCCGCGACCAGCTCTCGACCGTGCAACCATAGGAATGGGGATCAAAACCGATATTGGCCTCGGTGTAGCCACGGGACTTAATGCTGTTGATGACTTCAAGCCAGCCATCTTCGTGATCGTCATAACCCTGAATGTCTTCCACCCAGGAGGATTGCCGGCAGGGGCCAATATCCAGATTACGAATCACATACCAGGGCTCACCTTCCAGTGGCACCAGCAGCACGCGGTATAACGTTTCCGAGGCGGTGTAGCCGCCCAGCCACGCCATTAATTCCGCATGATCGACCAGCAGCAACTCCGCTCCGGCGGCCTTCATGACGGCGCGGGTTCGGGCCAGTCGGTGCTGGAAATGGTCAGACGTCATCATGTGAGGTGGCTCCGGCAGAGGGGGAAAGTGCGGCGCTTTCGCACCGCTCATGTCGCGTGATAATTCAGGCCAGTTCGCAGATATCGACTATCGCGAGCATGTAGACCTTGATCATGTCGATAAAATCGCCGATATCGACGCGTTCGTCCGGCATGGTGTTGTACTTGCCGCCGGGGCCGCAGACGATGCCTTCCATGCCCAACATTTGATAGAAGTGCGCCGCATCTGTGCCGTAAAAGGCCGGTGGCGTGATAACGCCGGTCGGCTGGGCTTCTCCACGCACCTGCTCATAAGCGCGGTTCACACTTTTGACGATGCGGGACTCCGGCGAAACCTCAAAGGGTTTCATCAGTGGCATACGGCCACTGTCGTTAATCAGGGTGGCTTGCAGGCCAGGATGACGTGCGCAGAGCTGATCCAGCAACGCCTGAATATCCTCCAGCACGGATTCAACCGTTTGGCCCGGAGCATAGCGTGCTGAACCGCGCAGACGGGCGAAGTCCGCCACTTGCGGCGGGCGCCACTCATGCAGTTCACGACCCAGCGCCGCATGCGCCACACCCACATGACCACGGTTGATCTTAAGGTGCTCCTCGGATTTGGCACCGCTAAAGGTCATGGTGTTGATCTGCGGAATCAGCTCAACTGCAGCCGCCAGCGCATCCACAGCTTCTTCTCGCTTTGAGAGATGGCGAGTGTCACCGGTGATCTCGATGGTGAACATCAGCGAGCCTGCGTGCATGGTCAGGGCTTTGAGATCAGTGGGTTCTGAATTGATGAAGTAGTCGGCTTTGACGCCCTGTTCGATGGCGGCAATGGTGCCGATACCGCCCTGCAGCTCGCCGACGACGTAAGTCAGGATCACATCACCCTTGAGCCTGATGCCTGCATCGCGCAGGGTTTTAACGGCGCAGAAGTAGGCGGCGTCACCTGCTTTCATGTTGGAGACACCAATGCCGTAGATAAAGTCATCGTCGACCTTGCCGCCCCAGGGGTCGACGGTCCAGCCTTCAGTGACCGGATTGGTATCAAGGTGGCCGTTGAACAGCAGGCTGGCACCACCGCCAGTGCCTTTCCAGGTGCCGATGGCATTCAGGCGCTCGCCGGGCACGGGCTGCAGTTCGCTTTGCAGGCCAAGCGCTTTCATCTGGCCGTCCATATAGCGGGCCAGTTCACGCTCACCTTCGGTTTCGCTATAGCTTTTGTGCTGAGCCATGCGTGAGAGGAAGTTCAGGCAGAAGTCACGATCCACGCTGTCCAGCAGTTGCCGGGGTGTCAGCGTGTTGTTTTCGGTGGAGACGTTAGCAGTCATGGTAAGCATCCGGTATGACAAAGAAGGTCCGTGTCGCGCGAGGTTGATGGCCACCACTCAGGTGGCAGGCTGCGCCGGTCGGGGCACCGCACCCAGCAGGGCGCGGGTGTAGTCGTGTTGTCCGCCGTGTTCCGCGAGGTCTTTCACCCGTGCCGTTTCGACCAGATCACCGCGATACATCACCACCAAACGGTGGGCGACCTGACGAATCAGGTTGAGATCGTGGGTGATAAAGAGATAGGCCGTGCCGTGTTTGCGCCGCAGTTCGAGCAACAGCTCGATCACGGTGGCCTGCACGGACACATCCAGCGCGGCGGTAATCTCATCGCAGATCACCAGCTCCGGTGCGGCAGCAAAGGCGCGGGCAATGGCCACGCGCTGCTTCTGGCCACCGGAAAGTTCGTGGGGGTAGCGCTTGGCGAACTCCGCCGGCAGGCGCACTTCTTCCAGCAAACGGGCGATGGCTTGCGCTTCTGTTTCGCCTTTGGGTAGACCGTAAAGCCGAAGCGGGCGAGCGAGAATGTCGTAGATACGCTGGCGTGGGTTCAGGGAGGCATCCGGATGCTGGAAGATAATCTGCACCCGGCGACGGTAATCCTTGTCCATTTTGCTGACATCTGTGATGACGCTGCCGCAATAGTCGATCTCGCCAGAGAAGGGCACCAGCCCGGTCAGCGCTTTGGCCAGTGAGGATTTGCCAGAGCCTGATTCGCCCACCACGCCGACGATTTCACCGGCGGCAACTTCAATATCCAGCTGGCGGGCTGCCACGGTTTTCGGCGTCTTGCGACCGCGCAGGCTATCCCAGAAGCCCGGACGACCGTAATAGACGCTCAGGTCTTTGACATTCAGAAGTGCCTGACGATGGGGCACGCTGTCCTCATTCAGCAGGCGGATATCCGGGTTTGGCACAGCGGCCACCAGCTTACGGGTGTAGTCATCCTGCGGCATGGCAAAGATGGTTTTTGCCGGAGCCTCCTCGACCAGCTTGCCCTTATTGAGCACACACACGCGGTCTGCCACCTGGGATACCAGCGCCAGATCGTGGGAGATGTAGAGTGACGCCACGCCGGTTTCTTCACGCAGACGCTCAAACAGGCTCAGAATCTGCGCCGAGCTGATAACGTCCAGTGCGGTGGTCGGTTCATCGAAGATCAGACAGTCGGGTTTGCAGGCAAAGGCCGTGGCGATGAGAACGCGCTGCTTTTCACCACCGGAGACTTCGTGGGGATAGCGTTTCATCATCCCTGATGGATCCTTGAGATCGACATCGCGCAGCAGTTGTTCACCCAGTTGCCAGGCTTCTTTATGGCTAAGGCCGCGATGGCGTGTCAGCACTTCAATCACCTGCTCACCCAGCGTTAAGGTCGGGTTAAGCGAGGCGCTCGGGTCCTGAAAGATCATGCCGAGTTTGCCACCGCGCAGGGCTTCGACCTGGTGCGTTGGCATCGTCAGCAGGTTGTCACCATTCAGGCTGATGCTGCCGCCCAGTTCATGAGCGTTACCTGCCAGATAGCGCATGATCGACCAGCTAAGGGTTGTTTTACCGGAACCGGATTCACCCACCAGACCCAGCACTTCGCCTTTGCTGACGCCAAGGGTGATGTTATCCAGCACACGTAGGCGACCCTGTGGCACCTGATATTCCAGGGTGTAGTCACGGATATCGAGAATAAGGCTCATCAGTGGCTCCTTGGGTTCAGGGCGTCACGCAGACCGTCGCCCAGCAGGTTGAAGCCGATAGCAACGACGGCAATGGCAAGTCCTGGGATCAGCATCATCCAGGGGGCCTGGAAGAAATAACGGCGGGCTTCGGCCACCATCAAACCCCATTCAGGTTCTGGCGGCTGGGCGCCGAGTCCAAGAAAGCTCAGGGTGGCAAACAGCATGATGGCGAAGGCGACGCGAATGGTGGCCTCAACAATGATGGGAGCAACGATATTGGGCAGCATTTCCCGCAGGATGATGTACATCGTGGATTCACCGCGAGCGATCGCTGCGTTGACGTAATCCTGCCGACGTGCGGCAAGGGCTACGCTGCGGGCAATACGCACCATGCCGGGAATAAAGGCAATGGTGATGGCCAACACGGCATTCATACTGCTTTTGCCCAGAGTGCTGACAATCAGCAGGGCAAACAGCAGGCTCGGAATCGACATCACGGCATCCATGGTGCGCATGATGGCTTCATCAATCTTGCCACCGAGGTAGGCGCTGGCCGTGCCAATCACGGAGCCGATGACCATTGCCAGCCCTGTCGCCAATAAGGACAGCAGAATGGTGGCACGGGCGCCGATCAGAACACGGCTGAAAATATCCCGCCCCATCTGATCAGTACCGAACCAGAAGTCGAGGCCGGGGGATTTATAGCGCGAAAGAATGGAAAGGGCTTCCGGGTCATGAGGCGCCAGAGCCGGGCCAACACAGACCAGCACCAGCGCGACCAGAAGAATAAAAGAACCGATAACCCCTTGAGGGGTACGCAACAGACGTTTGATTACCGCGCCCATAGATGTGCTCCTCAGGAGAATTGAATGCGACGGTCTAACCAGGCGTAGGCCAGGTCAGCCAGGAAATTCACCACGCAGTAGGTGGCGGCCAGAATCATGACGCCAGCCTGAATGGCGGGCAGGTCACGGGAAGCCACGGCGACGATCAACTCACGACCAATACCGGGTATGGCGAAGATTTCCTCTACCACGACAATACCGCCGAGCAGATAACCCACATCCAGTGCGACGATGGTAATGGTTGGCAGCAGGCCATTGCGCAGGGCATGACGCAGCAACACGCGGCGACGGGAAAGCCCCTTGAGGCGGGCGGCGCGGATGTAATCGGTGTGCAGTACATCGACCATTTCCGAGCGCACCATGCGTGAAACGTGTGCCACCATGATCAGCGACACGGTAATCACCGGGAGCACCAGATGGCTGATGCCATCCCAGAAATTCTCCGTTAAAGGCACATAGCCGGTGGCAGGAAGTAATTGCCATACATCCGCAAACAACAGCAGAAGCAGGGTCGCGGTCACAAACTCCGGCAGGGAGACGCCGACATAGGAGAGCACGCTGACGATCAGATCTGCCGCCTTGCCGCGCTTCACTGCCGACAGAATTCCAAGCGGAATGGCAATGGCGAGCATCAGCGTCAGAGAGAACGCCGCCAGAATCAGGGAGCGGCCAAGGGCATCCAGCAAGGTGGTGGCCACCGGCAGACCGGTCCGCATGGAGGTGCCAAAGTCGCCACTGAAAACACCGGTCAGCCAGTGCCAGTATTGCAACCACGCCGGTTCATTAAGGCCAAGCTTGATGCGCAGAGCCTCCAGCGCTTCCGGTGTCGCGGACTGCCCAAGCAGGGTCACGGCCGCATCCGCCGGTAAAATCTGAGTAATGCCAAACACCAGCAGCGACACGATCACCAGGGTATAGATGACCAGCAGCAGACGCTTGAAGAGATAAGAAGGTGTCACGCCAGGGTTTCCTTCAACGGATAAAGCACGCCATCTCTGTGAAAAGCCTGAATCAAACCTGGCCTTTCTTTTCCGCTGAGATGGCGGTCTTTCTGGAAAACGTGCCTGCCCACAATGGCGTGGTTGCTCACGCAAAAGTCAGGGAAGGCACCAGTGGTATTCGCAGCTGAACCAAAAAAAGCTCGGCAACGCCCCTTGCTTCGGGGTGACTCACCTACGGCATAACTACAGCATTGTGCCGGGTGAGCCTCCCCGTGAAGGCAAGTGAGGTGCAGACTTAAGCGCGCTTGGGCGCTTTCTCGGTCAGCCAGACTTCATCCAGACGGAACACCGCGCCACGGGGATGCAGCTGGTAACCGCCGACATAGTCACGCTGCGCAGAGAGCACATCGAAGAAGGCCGGAATGATGGACGGCACTTCCTTATGCATCAGCTCCTGCGCGGTGGCGTAAAGCTGGCGGCGTTCGTTTTCATCAATGGTCTGCTGGGCTTTCTTCACCGCGGCATCAAACTCGCTGTTGTTCCAGCGGGTCTCATTCCAGGCGGCATCGGAGGTGTAGAGCAGAGAGAACACCGAGTCTGCCGAGGGCTGCATGTTGTAGAAACCAACGTAGAAGTTGCCTTTCTTCCAGACCTGATCCAGATAGGTGGAGTGAGCCATGGTTTCGACGTCGATGTTAAAGCCGGCGGGCTTGGCCATTTCACGGATGGCAATCGCCAGCTGAGTGCGGGTGGAAGGCTTGTCCGAAGCGATCAGCTTGATGCTCAGGCCATCGGGATATCCCGCTTCGGCCAGCAGTTTTTTTGCCTGCTCGATATTGGTTTTGCGAAGAGGAATGTCTTTGTAGAAGTGATAGGCGGAGCTGATCGGCGTGTCATTACCGGGTGTGCCGTAGCCTTCGGCAACGAAGTCGATCATGGCGTTGCGGTCGACGGTCAGGGCCAATGCCTGACGAACACGGACATCATTGAAGGGCTTCACATCACAGGCCATGTTGACGTTCAGGAACTGGCCGGACGGTACGCGCAGGGCATTGACGCCGGAAGCACTGGCAAGGCGCTGATACTCGGTCGCCTGGGCCGCCATCATCAGATCCGTGTCACCGGAGATCAGGGCAGAGCCTTCCGCAGTGGGATCAGGGTAAACCAGGACTTCAACACCATCGACATGAGGACGGGCCGGGTCATAGAAGTGCTCGTTACGGGCAACAACGATTTTGCGCTCCGGCTCGTAGGACACCAGCTTGAAAGGGCCGGTACCAATAGCTTCATTGGACAGGCGGTCCATCTGGCCACCTTCAATGATGCTGGCCGGAATAATTTTCGCCGAAGGGTAGGCCAGATTAATCGGCAGGTCAGCATAAGGCTGGCTCAGGGTGATCACCAGAGTCTGGTCATCGCTGGCGGTGACATCGCTGATAGGGCCGATATTCTTGCGGCCAGTGGCGGCGTTATCGGGGTTCAGGATCGCTTTCAGAGAAGCCGCGGCATCTTTTGCGGTACAGGCGCTGCCATCATGGAACACCAGACCCTTACGCAGGGTGAAGGTCCAGGTGGTCAGGTCATCATTGGCCTGCCACTTCTCCGCAAGATCCGCTTCAACCTGCATGTCCGGGCGCAGGCGAGTCAGACCGCTGTAAAGCAACTCGGCCACCAGATATTCAGGGTTAACACGGGTTTTCAGCGGGTTCAGCACTGCCGCTGCCTGATCAACACTGATACGCAGAATGCCGCCTTTGCGTGCTTCGTCCGCAGCCCACAGGCTCTGGGACCAGGGAAGCAGCGTGGCACCCGCCAACAGCGCTGAGCCTCCCAGAAACTGACGACGGTTCAGGCCTTTTACATCTGTCATGGCACTTATCCTCTCAATAAAACAATTTGATCGGGACCCGGGCATGACCCGCCGACATTTTCGGGGTATCAGGCACGCCAGGGTGGCGATGTTGACTTGGGCAATGGCAGCTCGTTGGCTACTTTAATTTTTTAAGAATAGTTATTAATCGACGATCTTTTTCAGCAGCCGGGCAGACTGCCGGGATTCTTTTTCTTGTGACGGCTCAGGTGCAATAGCCCCGAGCCGTGGGCTCTTTTTTCAGATGAATCCGCTCAGCGAGTCAGGCTGCCGCGGGATCAAAACCTTCGGCCAGATACGCCAGAATGGATTGCGCCAGAGCGACGACGTCTTCCATGGTGGTGTACTCATCGGAGGCATGAATGCGATTGTCCGGCCGGGCAAGGCCACCCAGTAGCATTTCTTCAATTCCGGCTTGTTGCACCCAGCCCATGTCAGAGCTGGTGGATGAGCCCCAGACGCGGAAATCCTCAGGTGCATAGCCAAACCCAAGAGATTGCGCCGCCTGCCAGCGTGGCTGGTTCGGACCAACGGGGTCACTCACTGGCGCCAGATGGCCAATCATTTCATGGCTGACTTCCAGCACCGGGCTATCCTTCATGGCGCTTTCGATACAGCTCAACAGCTCAGCCATCACGTCCTCAAAAGCTTCTTCCGGCGCATAGCGGCGGTTAATCAGCAGCTCAAATGCACCCGGAACGGTAGAGCCTTTGCTGCCACCGTGAGCAGCAGCCAGCGTCAGCCGCGAAGTGAGGGGTTTGCCTTCAAAGTGGGGAGGGGATGGCATTGCCGACTCACGCTGTTCCACCTCGGTTTTCAAGGCATAAAGTGCGTTCATCAGCGGCAGACTGTGCTCGATCGCGTTGATGGCGCCGACAGGATCACCTGAATGTGCAGAGCGGCCTGTGATGCGAATCACCAGATCAATACTGCCAAAGCAGCCACCCCAGATACGTGGCGTGGCGCCGCCGTTAAAACTCAGAATGTGGCCCTGTACCAGACCTTGCTCAGCGAGGTAACGAATGCCGGGGTACAAACCGCCTTCCTCGTCCGTACAGAGCAGCAGGCTGGGCGAAAAGCGCAAGGGCAGGTTAGCGGCTTTGGCGGCCCGCAATGCCGCCAGTGCTGCCACCACGGTGCCTTTCATGTCCGCAGCACCCCGGCCAAAGAGCTTGCCTTCGGCGATGGTGAGTTCCAGCGGTTCATGGGTCCAGCCGTCGCCGGGTGGCACGGTATCCGTATGAAAATACAGGCTGCAAACGTCCTTACCCGGCAGATTGGCTTCTGCCATCAGGTTGATGCGCTCACCGTAAACGCTGCCATCACTGGTGCGCCAGAGCGCTTCAGGTACACTGACGCGCTTGCACTCAAGACCCAGCGGTGCGATCAGCTGTTCCATCAGATCCGCAAAGGCGCCATAACCATTACCGGGCGGAAAGCAGGTATCGGTGCGGAGCATGGCTTGCATGTCTTCCAATATCTGAGCCTGATCTTCAGCGATGGCAGCTAAGGCGTCTTGCAATGGGGTCGTTACAGTCATTTTGGAACAGCCTTTGTATTTCTATATAGATTATAGATAATACAGGGAGAGACCGAGGTCAATAAGGAAATCACAATGAGCAAGTCGCAGAAGAGCACCACCTCTGGGGAATCCTTGCCCTCCACTGCGCTGGTCGAGGATCAGGCATCTGGCCAGACGGGAGCAGCTTCGGCAAGTCAGGATGCCGCTTTCCCGCGTCTTAGTGAGATGGAGGGCGCACCCTTATATGAAGTGGTGAAGCGCTATATTTCCGAAGCGATTGTGATGGGTAACTGGGCACCCGGAATGGTGCTGCCGGCAGAGAATGTACTGGCAACCAATTTCGGTGTGTCGGTTGGGACCGTCCGCAAGGCGCTGGCTGAGTTGACCTCGGAAGGCATGCTGATGCGCCGTCGAAAGACCGGCACGGTCGTCACCGGCTGGGCACCTTTGCATAACCTGCGCTATTTCTTTCAGTACTTCCGTTTGCATGACAAGGAAGGCGCGCTCCTGCGCTCCAATACTCAGGTACTGGATTTACAGCGAGGCGGAGCGACTGACGATGAAGCCCGCAAGCTGCAAATCAATGTCGGTGATGAGGTCATACGTTTGCATCGCCTGCGTGAAGTCGCGGGTATTAATGCCATGCACGAATACCTGACCCTGCCAGCGGCGCGCTTGCCCGATTTTCCTGAGGCAGAGCAACTGCCGGCACTGCTTTATCGATATCTGCTGGAGCATTACGGGATTCGGGTCGCTGCGGTACGCGAGCAGCTGACGGCAGCGCTGGCAACAGAAGAGGATGCGCGTCTGCTGAATCTTGAGCAGCCCCATGCCATCATGGTGATCGACGAGATTTCCTTCGACCAGACCACCATGCCAGTGATTCTGGCGCAGCACCGTGCAAGTACCGAGCACTTTACCTATATCAATGAGGTGAGGTAGGCGGAGATCGGACTGCTCGCATCCTCCGTCGCTGAGTTACACTCTATGAACAGCGTGAGGGCTATTAACAGCGTGAAGTCCAGCCATTCAGGAATCCCATGAAGCAGATTGATCAACATATTCGCGAGCGTTACGCCGAGCTGACTCAGCAGGAGCAGAAGCTGGCGGACTTTATTCTCGCGCATCTGGAGGATTTCTCGGCCTATAACTCCGTGGAATTGGCTACAGCCTGTAATGTCTCCAAAGCCACCGTCAGCCGCTTTTTCCGCACGCTGGGGTATCGTGATTACCGGGAAATGCGTGAGCAATACCGGCAGTTGCGACAGGCGGGCGTGCCTGTGATGGCGAATGATGAGGAGCGCGGTGGCGATGTGTTCGAGCAGCACTTGCTGCGCGAGGCTGAGAATCTCAGACAGGGGATGGTGGCATTACGATCGCTGCCACTGGATGACATCCTTGAGAAGCTACTGTCAGCAAAGTGCATCAGGCTGGTGGGTTATCGGAACTCCTATCCGGTGGCGCTGCATTTTCGCCAGCAGTTATTGCAGGCACGTGGAAGCGTTGAGCTGTGCCCCAGCCCAGGTCAAACCCTGGGCGAAGAACTGGTCTCACTGACCGGGGATGATCTGGTGGTGGTCGTTGCCTTTCGGCGGCGGGTGCGCCAGTTAGAAGCCTTGCTGAGCCATCTTCATGCGCAGGGCATTCCGGTGCTGCTGCTGGCAGATGCGACGGCCGTTGGGCTGGCGGATAAAGCTCGCTGGTGGGTGCAATGCCCCCTCGACAGCATTTCCGCTTTTGACAGCTACAGTACAGCGATGAGTTTGGTGAATGTGTTGGTGAATGGAGTCTTTCACCGAGCGCCGGAAGCCAGCCGTGAGCGGGTGAATGCCATTGCAGAGCATTACGCGGCCCTTGAGGAACTGGCTCCGGTCACGTGGGAGTAGTCCTCTTTCGCTCTCACGTTTTTGCTTTCCTGCTTTACTATCTCTTCTCTTGATCTGCAGCAGTGAGCTGCTGCCAGCGGCTTGTCGCTGATCTACCGCACTGATCTGATCTATCGTACATCGACCACATAGCGGGTGGAGTCAAAGCGGTTGAGGATCAGGTGCAGCAAATAGACCAGTGTCAGGGTAATCACTACGGCGCCTGCCACCGAGGAAATACGGTAGAGCGCGCTGTAAATCAAATCCTGCTCCGGCTTCAGGTACTGACCAAAGATAATGCATAGAGTCGTCATGCCTCCAAAGGCCACGCCAGAACCCGGCCCTTCCAGATGATGCACTCGCGCAAATAGCAGCATGCCGATAAAAAAGGCGAGGGCAGAGAGGGTTACGTGGGTGTACTGGGTGAACAATATCAGCTGAATCACGATGGCATAGCTTGAACCCAGCAATGTGCCCTTGGCGCGTTTGATACCCGCCACCAGGACGCCGGACAAGGTCATCGGCAACAGAATAAGGATGGTGGTGGCCTGCGCGGAAAGGGAGTCACGCAGGTCCGCCACCTGAAACACCACGAAGGAGATAGTGGTGATAACGGCGCCCAGTAACGCCTGATGGCGTACCTGTTCAATAGGTTTCTGAATCGCGGGAGGAGGTTGTGGCGTCTCGCGCTGAGGCAGAAAGAACAGCACTACACTACAGACCAGAATCGAGACACAGACGGAAAGCACATTTGCCCAGGCCATAGGGGCAAAAGCCATGTCGGGATAGCTGCCGAAGTGCAGGAAAATATTGGTGTTGAGCACAGATGTCGCGCCAAAAAGCATATACATGCCTTTCGCCATGCAGCGAAACAGCGACAGCATAATGATGAAAAACAGTACTACAAACACCAGCTGGTGATGCTGTAGCAGGTTATACACCAGCAACATGCTGGCCGTGACTACGGAAGAGGACAGGGTCTGCAGGGCCACAAAACCGTTAAACCGGGGTGCCAGCCCCAGCATCAGTGTTGGCAGGACAGCATAGAAGACACCCCAGTCATCCAGATCAGCGACTTTGGAAATCACCAGTCCGATGGTGGCAGCGATGGCAATCCGCAGTATTTTTCGAAGATGTTCGTGACTGTTAATCATGATGTTTTCTGATCTTGCCTGTGAGGTCCTGCCTTGCAGGAGGTCGCTGACATGCCTGACGGCGCATTCATCAGCGCGGGGCGGGCATGCCGCCCCTGAATCTTCAGTACTTTGTAGATAGTCAGTAGTTAGTAGATAAAGTGCAGCAGACTGACGCCGTAGATTTGCAGGTATCCGAAGAAGTGAGCAATCGGATTATGCGTGGGCAAAAGCTGCACGGTGGCACGAGAGCCAACCACCAACGAGTTGGGCGGAGTCTCGGTCAGTGCAAGGTTAAGACGCACACGCTGTGCATCACGCACCCAGCGGGTGGTGTCTTCGGCTTTCGCCAGCTCACCATCAGGTGTGCCCTGCGCCACGGCGACACCGTGGTCGCGGTGTTGAACCACTGCTGGGAAAACCTTGCCGGGCAGCGCATCAAAGACCACGGCTGCAGCAGTATCGTGATCCACATGCAGCAGGCTTTTTTCACGAAAATCGGCAGTGATCCAGGTCGCATCATCGGCGACCAGTGCAATCACCGGTTTGTTGGCTACCGCCATGGTGCCTGCTTCCAGCTGCAGATCAGACACAAACCCGGACGTTTCAGCACGCACCTGAGTTCGGGACAGGGCAAGCTCTGCCTGGGCCAGCTTGTTCTGAGCCTGTAGCGTTAAAACACTGACACCGTCCTTCATCCCTAATTCAGCCCTGATGGAAGCAATATTGGCTTCATTCACGGCAAGCTGAGCCTTGGCTTTCTTGAGCACGGCAAGGGCATCATCACGCTGCTTAACCGGAACACCGCCGTTTTTCACCAGCGATTGATAGCGTTGAACATCATGGGCGGCGTTTTCATAGCTGACCTGAGACTGTTCCAGGGTCGCTTCAGCGCTTTTAAGGGAGGCTTGCAGCTGCAGGACTTTCTGCTCGGTTTGCTGCGCATTGAGCTTGGCCTGTTCGACATTCAATGTGTAATCGCTCGGGTCAATACTGAACAGCACATCGCCTTTATCGACATGGGCATTATTGGTCACCATGACCTGATCAATCTGACCGGATACCCGAGGTGCTACCTGTACCACATAACGCTGCATGCGGCTTTCAGTGGTGATCGGCATGAAAAGATCAGCCAGTACGAAGTAGGCAAAAAGGGCTACAAAGACCGCAATGGCGATTTTTACCCAGCGGTGAAAGAGTTGTTCGGCACTCATGGGGTGTCCTCCTGTACTGCTGAAGGCACAGCTTTATTACGTTCGCTGAGGGTGTAGAGATTACGATGCATGGCTTCAAAGGCAGTGCGAAGCGCGGCCAGGTCATCTTCACTGATTCCCGCCAGAGCATCTTCCTGTACCTGTTGTCGGCAGCTATTGATGCGATCCACCATGGCGCGCCCGTCGGGCAGCAGGTAAAGCAGCTTGGCACGGCGATCAGTCGGGCAGGGGCGGCGTTCAATCAGGCCTTTGTTGACCAGAAAATCCAGTGTGCGCACCAGCGTTGGCTGTTCCACGGCCAGCTCTTCTGCTAGATGGCGCTGGGAAATACCTTCACCGGCTTCAGCAAGATGAATGATGGCAATGCCGGTGGATTGCGTCAGGCCAACGGAGTTAAGAGCGCTGTCCAATGCACTGCGCCAGAGGCGCGCGAGATGGTGAAGATGGAAACCATAGCTGTAATTCATGGTGTGGCTGCAATATTGGTTAGGATGCTAACTATTATCCGGCTAACTATTAGTCTTGGCTAGAGTCATCTATATGTTTCAGCGTTGCATCAATGCAACAGCAGAAAAGCATTGTTGGGCGCGGGAAAATGCTTTGAAATGAGAGACTTAATCGCTTCATCTGGATATGCATCAGCAGTCGTACGACATGTACAGGCCATGAGAAGTGAGTGTTAAGGGTGTTGTTAAAGGTGTTGTTAAAGGGTCTAAAACCATGCTGAAGCGTAAAATTGTTATTGCTGTGTTGCTGATTCTTATTGCGGGCCTTTTTGCAGCAAGCTGGTTTACCCGCGCTTTCACACGTCAGGGCTTGCAGAACTTTGGGCAGAGTTCGCAGGGTGCGTTCGGGTGGGTCGTTAATGGCAGTAACCCCTGGCAGGATGCGCTTTCCTTTGGCTTGATGGGATCCGCCGAAAAAGCGGCCACGCCCTGGTTGCCGATCAAGGGCGACATGCAGCTAACCTACTGGCCTCTGCATGTGGCGGGTGAGGGACAGGTTGAGGTACGCGATACGTCAATCCCCTTGCATCTTTCCGCCGGAGTGAAGCAGGCCTGCATTCAAGCTGACCCGGACTTTACCGGTGCTCCCTGGCTTTTGATGAAAGGCATCAGTCTCTCCGGGCAATGGCTGGTAAATACCTGCCAGCCCTACAATCCTCAGTTGATTCCGCAAGTGAGTCTGAACCTTGAGCAGGGTGCACTGGATCTGGGTGCGGCCGTTACAACCTCTCATGTAGAGCTGACCGACAGTCAGGTGACGCTTCGTTCGGATCAGCTGGGATTGCACGTTGGCACTGCGACGTTGACACTGCCACGCATTCCGCCGCTGTCCTTTACCGACCTGCAGGCCCAGCTGACACCTGCTGATGCAGAATTCTGGAATGAGAGTGCGGGCAATATCGATACTGACCTTTCCGGTGATATTGGCTGGACCGGAATGTCGACTCATGTTCAGGCGCATGCACAGTGGCGTGTTGCTCATCAGGGCGGCGCGACATTGAAGGTTACTCAGGCCGTGTTTTCAGGAGGCAATCTGCCTGGGCTGTCAGGTGAGGCTGAGCTTGGCTTTTCAGCAGCAAAACAACTCACGGCGGGGAAGGTTCATCTTTCAAATCCACCTCCAATGATTCGTTTGCTGTTAACCGGAACCATGGCGGGGAAGGGGGATCTAGAGGGCGTGTTTAAAGAGGGCGAATGGAGTTGGCAGTGACTAGTAGCGCTGCATGCGGACGCGCTGTCCGAAGTCAGTGATGGTGAACGGTTTCGTTGATCAGCGCGCCAAGACGAATCAGCCCTGAAAGTACACACATGGCAATGCCAACCACCAGCATGGTCCATTGGTAATAAGGAAGCGCGTAACCCTCGGGAGATACCTTGATGGGGGTTAGCATATCCACCAGCGCAAGGCCGGTAATCAGGACGCCTGCGGAGTTTAGTAATATCAGCGCAAACTGCATGGGTGTAGAAAGCGAATCACTCATCGCCAAGCCCTCTGGCACGTTATCTCATCCATTCCGAATGGCTGCAGTGTTTTTGCACTGCAGCACCCCGATAAATAATCTATAGAGCCTGTTACGATGTTTTTCCAGTTTCAGATCCTAGCTGGCGCCAAGGTGTTTATTCAAAAAGGCTAAAGTTCTCTCCCACGCCAGATCCGCGGCGGCCTTGTTGTAACGGGCTTCGTTAGTGTCATTGTTGAAGGCGTGATTCACCCCCTCATACACGTACTGTTCATAGTCGATATGGTTCGCTTTCAGGGCATCCTCATAAGCGGCCATTCCCGCGTTAATCCGTTGATCAAGACCCGCATAGTGCAGCTGTACGGCAGACTTGATTTTGCTGACATCAGCGGCCTCTGGCTGGCGGCCATAGAAGGATACGGCAGCATCGAGTGCCGGCTCATGCACTGCCAGCTGATTTGCCAGACCGCCTCCCCAGCAAAAGCCGACACAGCCCCAGTTTCCTGAGGTTTCAGGCTGCTCATCCAGATAGGCAAAGGCGGCGCGGTAATTTTCGATGGTGTCGCTCATCGAAAGCTTGGGAAACAGGGCTTTTGCCTGCTCGGGATCCTCTGGAGTGCCACCCAGCGGCGAGAGAGCATCCGGTGCCAGCGCCATATAACCTGCCAGAGCAATGCGGCGGGTAATATCTTCAATGTGTGGATGCAGTCCTTTGTTCTCATGAATAACAATCACTGCAGATTGCGGTGCAGAGGTTTTCACAGGCTGAGCCATGTAGGCGCGCATGTTGCTGGTGTGACCAGGATAGGTGATGTAACCCGTTTGCAGACGCTTGTCTTCAGGGGAGACAACTGCCGCCTGGGCGTAGTTGTTTTCCAGCAGGGGCAGTAGGGAAAAAGCCAGCGCAGAGCTGCCGGCTAGTTTGCCGAGGCGTGCAATGAACTCCCGGCGGGGCATGGTTGAGTGGGTGTATTCATCGTAGAGGTCGATGTATTTTTGTTCCATGTTTCACTCTCCGTTCCATCCACGGGAAGCCTCCTTGGTGGAGGCTTCCCTAGACTACTATGGGCGTGCAACGACGGATTACAAGTCTCAGCCTTCGCCTTCGTCATCACCGAAGTTCAGGCTGATTTCTGCCAGCTCTTCCAGACGCTCAATCACCTGTGCATTCAGGCTGCGTTTCGGGAAGGAGCCGTCCTTGCGCGCCTTGCCAGGCGAGCGGCCAGTCAGCAGCTCAAGCGCTTCATCGACACTGGAAACCGCATAGATGGCAAAATTGCCCTCTTCAACGGCCGCCACGACTTCCTGGTCCAGCACCAGATTTTCCACGTTGCTGACAGGAATGATGACGCCTTGCTTGCCCGTAAGGCCCCGGGCCTGACAGACACGGAAGAAGCCTTCGACTTTCTCATTCACACCGCCGATAGGCTGAACTTCACCATGCTGATTCACTGAGCCAGTGATCGCCAGAGACTGCTTTAATGGACATTTGATCAGTGCTGAGATCAGGCAGCAAAGCTCTGCCAGAGAAGCGCTGTCACCGTCAATGTAACCGTAGCTCTGCTCCATGGCGATGTGCGCACACATGGTCATGGGGGTCTCCTGAGCGTACATGTTGCCAAGATAACCGGACAGGATCATCACCCCTTTGGAGTGAATGGACTGACCAAGGTCAACCTCGCGCTCAATATCGACAATGCCTTTGGAGCCCGGATAAGCGGTCACACTGATACGTGCCGGCGCGCCGAACTGGGCATCACCAATGGCCATAACGGTCAGGCCGTTGATCTTGCCGATCGCTTCACCGTCAGTATCAACCAGTACCGAGCCTTCCAGAATCTGCTTGGTGACTTCCTCGCTGACACGCCCTGTACGCTCACGTTTGGCGGCCAGTGCGCGGCTCACATGTTCGCTGGTGATTTCCTCAGCATGAGTCAGTCGTGCCATGTATTCGGCTTCACCTAACAGCTCGAACAGCTCACCAATTGAGGCGGTCATGTGTTTCTGGTGTTCAGCCAGACGGGCACTGTGGGTGACCAGACGAATCACCGCATCTTTGGTCAGCGGCAGATAGCTTTCCTTGTCGCAGCGGTCGCGCAGCAGACGACAGAAAGACATCAGGTTATCGCCAGTGCGTTCGATGTAGTCTTCGTAATCCACCAGAACACGGAACATCTCGCTGAACTCAGGGTCCAGTGATTGCAGAGCGTAATAGATTTCACGCGAGCCAATAAGGACGACCTTGACATCCAGCGGCAGGGTTTCCGGGCTCAGGGTAGTGGTGTTGACCAGACCCATCTCGGCGTAGGGGGACTCAATCTTGAGCTCACGACTTTTCAGTGCGCGTTTGAGGGCTTCCCAAACGTAGTCTGAAAGCACCTTCTCTGCATCAACAATCAGATAGCCGCCGTTAGCCTGATGCAATGCACCACCGCAGATTTGCTGGTAGTTAGTCACCAGCGCGCCCTGATCATGCAGATATTCAATGCGGCCAAAAAGGTTGTTGTAGGTCGGATGGGGCTCATACACCACTGGGGTACCGGAAGTCGCGGTACGCGAGACCACCAGATTCGGGCTATAAAGCATTTCCAGCGTCTCGCGACGGCCTGGCTCATCCTTGCCTTCGGAATCAATCAGCTCATCAATCACGACTTTTTGCAGGTTCTTCATTACCTCTTCGAGGTAGTCCTTGACCTGATCATTGTCAGAGTAGGTTTCCTGCATTGGTGCGATCAGAGGCTCAATCGCTGTCTTGATCGTCAGCTGGTTGAGCTCGCGCAGTTGCTCCGTTGTCTCACGGCGCCACTGGGGCAGGCTGAGTAGTTCGTTACGAAGATCCACCTCCAGCTCATTGATCATGGCATTGATCTGGTCGCGCATTTCCTCCGGCAACTGACTGAATTCCGCATCATCCAGCGGCTTGCCTTCAACGATTGGCGAGAAAGTGATGGAGCCTGCTTCACGGTAGAGAGCAATACCCTGACGGCTGGCTTTCTTCTCAACGGTTTCCAGTGCGGCCTCGTATTTCTGGTTGAAGTCACGCTCAATCGCGTTCTTGCCCTGCTGGTAGCTGGGGTCTTCAAAAGCAGCCGGGAATGTCAGCAGCAGGTTTTCCAGAAAAGTGTCGAAGGTTTCCTTAAAGGTTTGACCTTCACCGGGGGGAAGCTGAATGGAGCGGGGCGAGCGCGGATCTTTGAAGTTGTTGACGTAAAGACGATCCGGCGGCGTTTGCTGACGCTTTGCTTCGCTTTTCAGGTAAGAGCTGACATAGGAAGCGCGGCCAGTACCGGGCTCACCCATAACAAAAATGTTGTATCCGGGACGGCGCATGGCGACGCCAAACTGTAATGCCCGAACAGCGCGATCCTGCCCGAGAATGCCGCTCATGGGCTCGATTTCACTCAGTGAGCTGAAGGGAAGCTCATCATCTGCCAGACAAACAGACAGCTGAGCAGTTTCCAGAGACTTGAGGTGCGGCGTTTTTGCCATCCGATGACATCCTGAGGAGAGAGATTAGGGATTTTTTAGCAGTCTGATCAAGGCTTTGCAACCAGATTGATCGGGCAAAGCTGCTGCTGGCGGCTCGTCATCCGGGGCGAAAAAGCAGGGAAAAATGCTGCATAAAAGACCTTTTTGAGGATGCCTTTCGGGCATCGCCAACGGTTTGTCTTGTGAGCTGACCTTTTCCCGCCGGATTAGGCTGGTGTTTAATGGACGGATACTAAATCAAGGATAACGCTATGTCTCTGCCTATCTCTCTGGAAGCCCTGCGGGTGCTGGATGCTATTGATCGGCGAGGAAGCTTTGCAGCAGCGGCTGAAGACCTCAATAAGGTCACCTCGGCCGTGTCCTACACGATTCAGAAGCTGGAGCAGGATCTTGACCTGCTGCTGTTTGATCGTCAGGGACACAAAGCCAAGTTAACCCCTGCCGGGCAACTGCTGCTTGATGAAGGCCGTGAGTTGTTACGCAACTCCGAAAAACTGGTGGAAAAGGCGCGTCAGCTGGCGAACGGTTGGGAGTCTAACCTGACCATCGCGGTGGATAGTGTCCTCCCGATGAATCCGATACTCAGTCTGGTGAACCTCTTTTATAGCGATACGCAGGGGCAAACCAACTTTCGTTTACAGGAAGAAGTGCTAGGGGGCGGCTGGGATGCTCTGCTGAGTGATCGGGCAGATCTGTTAATTGCCCCTTTGCATACGGAGTTTGCGCGTGGTCTGCACCAAGTCACCCTGGGTCATGTGCAATTTTGCTACGTGGCTGCGCCACATCATCCACTGGCAAGCCTAAACCGACCTGCGACCGATGAGGATATTCGCCAGCACCGGGCCATTGCGGTGGCAGATACCTCACGTGAGAGAGCACCTCTCACAGCGGGATTGCTGGATCGGCAGTCCATTCTGACAGTGACTAGCTTCACCATGAAAATCGCGGCGCTGGAAAGTGGCATGGGAAGCGGATTTTTACCGCTACCCTTTGCCAAACCACTGATTGATGAGGGCCGATTAGTGCATGTTCCGGTCGATAAAGAGCGTGAGCCCATTCCTGTTTCTCTTTTCTGGAAACCTAAGCCGGGTGGCAATGCCCGCGACTGGATGATCAAGAACATGCCTAAGCATATTGGCGGCCAGTGTGCTCATGTGATGAATCTGGCCCTTTAGTCACCTTAACCCTGTAAGAATAAGTTGAACACAGCGTTGTGAGCATCGGCGTCTCTGGTGAAGCCTTTAGCGTCACCGCATAAAACTCCTTTTTGACGCGTGGATAGAGCAAACGCGTTCCTGCGATAAGGATCTTCGTATGTTTGTGAAAGAAATCGAGCCCGGCTTTTATGACACTGATGCGTTGGGCCATATCAACAACACCCGTCTGCCTGTCTGGTTTGAGCTGGCGCGTAATGATCTTTTTGCCGTGTTTTCCCCGGCGCTGGACCCGAAGGAATGGCATCTGATTCTGGCGCGTTTGGAAGTCGATTTTATCGGTGAGCTGTTTTACAACGATAAAGTGCAGGTTAAAACCTGGGTAGAGCGTCTTGGCAACTCCTCCATTGTGGTGTTGCAGGAAGCCTGGCAGGGTGATCGTCTGGGGGCACGAGGTCGAGTAACCATGGTTCATTATGACTGGAGTGAGAAAAAGTCCTGCCGTATCCCTGATCCGATTCGTGCCAGGCTGGAGAAGCATTTTCCATCGGATGCCCCCGACGCCTAAGGGGCAGATCAACGCCGTTGAGTGGCATTAAAAAAGGCGAGCCTGTTGCTCGCCTTTATTCCTCTGCATCGATAAAGCCCGCGCTATTGCGCATTCATCAGGATCAGGTCTGTCAAAAGAGCGGCATTGCCCTGATCAATCTCCTGTCGCAGTTCGTGTTCACAGCCACCGGCTGGCAAGTGATTTACCTTGCGACAGTAGTTGTACATCACCTCAACCAGCATATCCTGCGGGAGTTCGATGGCATTGATCTTGCCGCCCAGGCTCAGAAGGATCGTGCGAAGCATGAGAGTGCGAACGATAAGGGTTGTGGTCCATTGGGCAACGCTGTGGCCGTAATCCTGGCCTGCTGATGAGGTTGAGATAAAGGGGAAGCCTGTTCTGCTGATTTCCCCAGCGATAAACCGCTTCAGGGTTTGAGCTAAAGCAGGGCGCATGCTTCGGTAGTGGGTTGCAATATCCGCCTGAAGCTGGAAGGAGGGAACGCCATCCTTTGCATGATCAGTGATGGTGAAAGCGGTAGTGAGTGCCTGACGTAAAACCTCAGGTGAGCCCGGACGGGTCAGTGCTTCCAGCGCCACAATCATCAGCGACATTCGCCCGGCCATGGCGCGAGGCATCTCTTCGCTAAGGGAGGTTTCCTCTGCGCTGTGGTGAGCCTGAGCAATCACTCCGGCCCAGTCGCTGGCAGGTGTTGATTCCATCATTGGCCCCAGTTTCTGCAACGTCAGCAGAATGGCTTCTGCGGAAAGGCTCTCATCCTGCGCCAGCGCCAACAGAGCGCCAAGTGTTTGCTGCCACTGGCCGCTTTCAGGTTTGACAGGGTTATTTGGCACCAAGCCGTGACCCTCGGCATGATTGACTGGCAAGGTGCCTGTGGTCATGGAAAAAGGACTGTCCATGGTTAAGCACAAACGAGCCACCTCCGGGCAGCTCATGGTGCCGCCTTTGGTATAGAGTGCACCAAGGTCACGGAACATGCGGGGATAATTCTGGCAGGTATCTGACAGTAAATGCTCGCCATGATCACGGTGAATAATGCAGAGGCCTTTATCCAGAGCACGGCAGCCATTCTCATCACTCTGCATAAAATAGCCCTGCTCATCTTTAGCAAGGATGTTGTAAATGGGTGGGTAGTCTTTCTGATACTGGGCAACGTGTTCATTATCGACAGCGATACGCCATGCATCATTACAACAGCTGCTGGGGCATTGGTCGGCCAGACAGGAAAAGGCTTCGATATACTCAAAACTCGTGAGTGCTGGCTGTGACATGCTGGTTTGACCCTGAAGAACCCAATGTACTTGCTGAGTGTGGCAGAGGATTGTTCAGTTCCCAATGAGCAGAAGGTTGGCGTGCCTGGGTGAGAATGCCCGGCAGGTTGGCCCTCTCCGGGGAGGGAGAGGGCCGCTCCCATACTCATCAGGAGCCAAGCGAGCCAGGGAGGAAAGCAAAGCCTTCGAGTGGCAATATATCGCTATCAGCGGGGCAGCCTATTGATTCGGATCAAGATTTTCCTTATCCCTGAAAAGAAGCCAAAAATACCGGCGGCCAGCTTTAATCCTGTTAAACCGCCAGTGTTCTTAAGGTATCGCCTTACTGAGTTAGTCGTGGTTATCAAGTAGAACGTAATCCAGTGAAAGTGTCGTCATTATGAAATCTAGCGAAAATATTCGCCCAGCGGATGAGCTGGTAACCTGGGTGGATCGGGATAATCAGGTACTGGGGAGTGTGAGTCGGCGCCGTATGCGCCAGGAGCGCCTTTGTCATCGCGCAGTTTACGTGCTGGTATTTGACCATGAAGGCAGGCTCTGTGTTCATGAGAGAACAAGCACCAAAGACTTTCGCCCCGGCTGGTTTGAACTGAGCGCGGGTGGCGTCGTCGCTGCTGATGAAAGCTACGATGTGGCGGCGACTCGTGAGCTGGCAGAGGAGTTGGGGGTCATTGGTGTGCCCTTGACCTCCCACGGGATTTTTTTTGACGAGGCACCTGATTATCAGGTCTGGGGTGCTGTCTACAGCTGTGTTTACTCGGGTCCGCTGACTCTGCAGCCTGAAGAAGTGGCTGATGCATGGTTTATGGAGCTGCCTGCCATCAGCGAAGTCATGCTGGCGAAAACGACGGAAACCAGTCTCAAAGCGTTTCGTCACTGGCAGTTACAGAATTGAAATGCGAATATTGGGTGTTTATCTTGCTGGCATGGCTGCATTATTTTGTTTGAGTTTTATCTGAAACAAACATGGTTTTGCGCAAATGCCGTGGCCGTTAGACCGTGAGAGGTCTGTGTGAATATTCAAGTATGAGCAGAATCAGGGATTGAAATGAGTAGTACGTCCTGGGCGATTGAAGATTTTCCAGGCCTAAGCAAATTACTGCATCGGGCCGAACTGCGTGGTGGGTCAACACCCTCCGAAGGCTTGCTGCAGGTGGCTGCTGAATGGCAGCGGTTGCACGTGATGCTAAAGCTCCTTTCCCCTGCTTTCTGGGAGTATGATCCCGCCAAAGGCTGGTGGGGGACTCCCTCATTTTATGAGTTTCTCTCTTTGCCCGTTGAGTCAGGCTGGTTAAGTGATGAAGCCTGGATCGAGCGAATTCCGCCTGCGCTTCAGGATCTGGTCACCCCTTATGCTTCGCTGTCAGGCGCACCTGAACCCATCGTCGGAGTTATTCAGCATCACCCTTTCACTCTCGGTGAAACGGCATTTCGCGCCACTATTGCCATTCTTGAGGCAGCGGATAATCGTGGCTTTTGTGGCGTACTCATTCCCGAGCAGGCCAGTGCGCCAATTCTGAAAGCCAATGGCTTACTGGAGCAAAGCTCTTTTGGGATGCTGATGATTGATCAGCAGCTGCGGGTAAGCCAAGCCAATCAGCGTGCCTGTGAGCTGTTGGAAACCACCTCAGCGTCGCTCAAGGGCAAATTAATGCCACTGTTCAAAGCTCAGGCAGAGAACCCCGGCTTTATTCCACAGTTGATCGCGTTGATTGAACAAAACGGTCGTTGGCAGGGGGATTTGCTGTTATCTCAAGCCAATGAGGAAAATCGGATTTTTCAGGTTGAAGTGGTTGCTTCTGCTAAGCAGGGCATCACTCAGCCGGGCGAGCTGATGGTTCTGCTGACGGATGTCACACATCAGCGCCGCGCAGAGCGTCGGTTGAACCAGCTCGCCTATCAGGATGTATTGACCGGGTTGCCTAACCGTCAGCAATTACAGGCTGAAGTGGAGCGACAGATTATTCATGCCGGGCCAGGTCATGAGCTGGCGCTGATTCTTATGGATCTCGATAACTTTCGTATGCTCAACGACAGTTGGGGACATACCACAGGCGATGCGCTGCTGGTCAGTGTGGCCAGACGACTGCGTAAGCATCTGCCGGAAAACATCATGCTGGCCCGACTTGAGGCAGATCAGTTCGCGCTGCTGATCAGCGGTGTTCAAAAAGCCGAAAATGTGTTGTCACTTTGTTCCGAAGTGCAAAGAAATTTATCTGAGATTAAGGAAGTTCAGGGTAAATCTCTGTATACCACTGCAACGCTGGGTTACGCCTTGTATCCCGCGGATAGCAAGTCTTCTGAGGATCTGTTTAAACATGCCGATATGGCACGATTTCGTGCCAAGGCTCTGGGTAAGAACCGGATTCTCTGTTATGAACAATCCATGGGAGAGAGCCCAAAGGGGCGTTTGCATATTGCCCACCAGTTGAGGGAAGCTGTAGGGCGCAATGAACTGCAGTTGTTTTATCAACCAAAATTCAGCACCCAATCACCTTTTGAACTCGAAGGGTTTGAAGCGCTAATTCGCTGGTTCCCCAGCGGTTATGGCGGCATGATCTCGCCGCTGGAATTTATTCCGGTGGCTGAAGAGACGGGCATGATTGTCGGTCTCGGCTATTGGGTGCTGGAGGAAGCCTGCCGACAGATGTGTCTGTGGCGTGAGCAGGGTTTGCGTGTGCCGGTAGCGATTAACCTCTCTGCACGGCAATTACTGGATACCTCGCTGGTCTCCCGCGTCAAGGAAACGCTTGATTACTTTCAGCTTCCTGCAGACATGCTGGAAATGGAGCTGACCGAAAGTACCCTGATGCAGGATATTGATGAGGCGATTTATCAGCTTCATGCTCTGCGTGAACTCGGTGTGAGGCTGGCGATTGATGACTTCGGAACAGGGTACTCCTCTATGGCGTACCTCAAGCGTCTACCGATACAGACGCTGAAAATTGACCGGGCCTTCATTCGGGATATTGAGTCTGACAAGGATGATCGCGCCATTATCGGTGCAATCATGGCCATGGCTCGTAGTCTGGAGTTGAAGGTAGTAGCCGAAGGTGTGGAAACTCAAGCACAATGGGAGTTTCTGAAAGAAGCCGGGTGTGAGCTCACGCAAGGTTTTTTGCAAGGGAAGCCTATGCCGGTATCGGATTTAGATGGATTTTTTGCAGAACAGAAACTGGCCTGATCAGTGATCAGACTTTCTGAAGATGCGGAGCGTCGATTGATACAGATTTATTGAGTGAGGTCGTCACGTGAAGAAAGCGCTTACCACAGGGGAAGTAGCAAAGTACTGTGGTGTTAATTTCCGCACTGTCATTCGTTGGATTGAACGAGGACAGCTTAAGGCCTTTAAGCTACCGGGGCGCGGAGATAATCGCATCAGCATCGAGCATTTTGTCGCGTTTTTGCGCGAGCATGATATGCCCGTACCGTCGGAGTTTCAGGAACTGAGCCGACGCGTATTGATTATTGAAGACCAGCCGCAAATGGCTGCCGCTATTGAAAGGGTTCTTCGTCGTGCAGGTCTTGAAACCCGCATAGTGAGTGACAGTTTTCAGGCGGGTACCCAGCTGGCGGAATTTAACCCCTCCATGATTACGCTGGATCTGCAGATGCCAGGCCTGAACGGATTCCACGTATTGGACTTCCTGCGTCAGGATGATCGCTATCGTGGCGTCAAGGTGCTGGTGATCTCCGCGCTAAGCGAGAAGCAATTGCAATCCTCGCTTGAGCAGGGCGCAGACGAAGTGCTATCCAAGCCCTTCGATAACCAGCAGTTGTTGGATAAAGTGGCCTCCCTGCTGGATCTCAACATTGTGATCGAGCGGGAAGCTCCTGGCGCTGCCGAAGCCTGACTAACGGGTGCACCAGCATAAAAAAAACGCCTCTATGAGGCGTTTTTTTTATGGGCAATTATGGGGATGACTCAGTCTTTTAACTTAAGTGCGAAGCTTGCCACTCGCTTGCCCAGTGCGCTAGCAAGAGCGCTCTCATCCTGACTTAATCCAGATTCCTTTTGCTGTCCGGGTTGCCAGTGAGAGGCGCCATAGGGCGTTCCGCCTGTGGTTGTGCTGGATAGCTCAGGCTCACTGTAAGGCAGTCCGCAAATCACCATGCCATGATGTAGTAGCGGCAGCATCATCGTCAGTAAAGTACTTTCCTGTCCGCCATGCAGGCTTGAGGTGGACGTAAAGACTGCAGCAGGTTTGCAGCTCAGACGCGCACTCATCCAGCTGTCGGCGGTGCCATCAAGAAAGTACTTGAGAGGAGCTGCCATGTTGCCAAAGCGTGTGGGGCTGCCGAGGATCAATCCGGCGCAGTTATTCAGATCTTCTTTTGAGCAATAGACCGCGCCTTCGTCTGGAACGGCGGGAGCACTGGCTTGGTGATCTGGCGATACGCCAGGAACCGTGCGCAGGCGTACATCTATCCCTTTCACTTGTTGCACACCACGAGCAATTGCCTGGGCAAGTGCCAGGGTGCTGCCATGTCGTGAGTAATAGAGGACGAGAATGTAGGGTGCGCTCATGACAGAATTTCCAGGATCTGTTCGACAGGGCGGCCAACGGCAGCGCGATCACCACTGATCAGGATAGGGCGTTGCATCAGCTTGGGAGTGTCTGCCATCGCTGCAATCAGCGTCGCGTCATCTGTCGAGCCGGAGTTGAGTTGTTTGTATTCATCCTCGTTGGTTCGCGTCCAGTCCTTTACCGGAGCGCCCAGCTTTTCTGCGAGTTGGTGCAGTTCATCGCGGCTCAACGGGTCTTTCAGATATTCTCTTACCTCAAACTCCACGCCTTTTTCCTGAAGTAGAGCGAGCGCTTCGCGGGACTTTGAGCAGCGGGGATTATGAAGCAGGACCGGGCGTGACATAGAAAGACTCCTTACATGGTCGGCGTCGAAAGCGCAGACCTCTCTTGGCCTTGAGTGAATCCATCCGTATTGTAGAGAGCAGGAACAAGAATACCAGCCAGAGAATAGAGCAGGTCTGATGAAGGGAATACGATGGATGGCCAGAGCGCGGCATGCTTCAGCATTTGCCCGCTACGTGTTCAAGCGTTTCATTGAAGGGCAAGGGTTTCTCAATGTCTCGGCGCTGACCTATACCACGCTGTTTGCTGTCGTTCCTGTGCTGATGGTGATGTACTCGGCACTCTCAGTTTTGCCGCTTTTTGAAGGTGTGAGCCTGGATATGCAGGCTTTCATTTTTTCGCATTTTCTTCCCAGTAGCTCTCAGGCTGTTCAGGAGTATCTCGCAGGTTTTGCGGATCAGGCACGAAGGCTCACCGCTGTGGGGGTGGTTTTCCTGCTCTTGACGGCTTATATGACGTTGCGAACGATTGAGCAGACGTTTAACCGTATCTGGGGTGTGGTGGAGTCGCGTAAAGGTGTGGCAAGTTTTCTGCTTTACTGGGCAGTTCTTACCTTGGGGCCCATGCTGTTTGGTGCTGCATTTGCCATCAGTTCTTATATTGCGACCTTGCCATTTCTGACTGATGTCAGTGGTGTGGCTGGTCGTTATCAGCTGCTACAACTGCTGCCCTGGCTGTTGAGCTGGGGAGCCTTCACGCTACTTTACTGGGCCGTGCCAAATTGCTCGGTACCAGTGCGCCATGCTATGTGGGGTGGACTTCTTACCGCACTGCTCTTCAATATTGCCAAGGCTATCTTCACCTTTTATGTAAAGCAGTTTCCCTCTTATCAGCTGATTTACGGTGCCTTTGCCGTCATTCCGTTATTCCTTCTCTGGATTTATCTTTCCTGGCTGATTGTTCTGCTCGGAGGGCATGCGGTCCGAGCGATGGCAACCTTTAACCTCTTAGGGCTCAAACGGCATCCCGCCTTTATTACTATGGCTTTTGTGCTGTTGGAGCGTTTATGGATAGCGCAGAAACGGGGTGAGGCTGTCTCGGAAGAGCAAATGCAAAAGCATCTTCCGGCAGAGGCGCTTGAGGAGCTGCTGGATATGTTTCAGCAGTGTGGTTTTATTATTCGCAGTGAGTCCGGCGGCTGGTTATTAAGTCGGGATCTTCATGCGTTACCTATGTACGAAGTGCTGGAAGCACTGCCTTTTTCCCATAGAGGCGAGTTGCCGGGAAATGAAGGTTATGCCTGGGAGGCCAAACTCAGCGCAATGCTGCTGCAATGGCGAGGGCAGTGGCGAGAGCAAATGGCATTGCCTGTCACTGCATTATTAGAAGAGTCTGAGCGCACGGATGAGTCAGTGGCAGGTCATGTCTCGGAAAGCTTAAGTATAGTGAAGGAGCCAACATGCTAGCAGTTCATGCGTGGGTTGATGGTCGGGTACAGGGGGTCTGGTACCGTAAGTCGCTTTACGAACAGGCGGTCACCCATCAGTTGGTAGGCTGGGTGAGGAATCTAAAGGACGGTCGGGTTGAAGCCTGGCTTCAAGGAGAGGAGTCTTCGGTTCGGCACGTGGAAATGTGGCTGTACGAGGGGCCGGAGCTAGCGGTGGTGAATGAAGTAAAGCTAGAAGTGGAAGCGCCGGACACGGCTCTTGATCGCTTTGAGGTATGGCCTGATGGCTGAGGGTTGTCTATGGCTCTAGCTGGCTCTATAAAGCGCTTACCTGCAGCCTGCTAGAAATAATAATAATCCCACCAGATTTTCACCTTATCCGAATAGGTGCTTTCGCCGAGCGATCCGTTATAGCGCTGAAGTGCTCTATCAAAGTTACCGGATTCTCTATCCAGATAGCGCCTGAGAATCGTACAGCCCAGCTCGATGTTTTCCTTGTCCACCAAAAGATTTGCCTCAGGTTGCTCTAAAACAGGCAGCCAGAAGGGCATGACCTGCATAAGGCCTATGGCACCAACCCGAGAAACCGCAAAGCGATCAAAGTGACTTTCTACGTGGATGACAGCAAGTATCAGTTCTGGAGGAAGATGGTGTTCTTCAGCGGTGTCCCAGACGATATTGAGGAGCGGGAGCGGGTCTTCATTCTTAAAAAAACGTTTGTAGGGTGAGAGCCGGCCAGCCTGAAGTGTCAGCCAAACGGTTTTAATATAGGGGTCATCAGCTGCATGAGCAGCGGGCAGAGATGGAGTGAGAAAAACAAAAACCAGCCAGAAAAGCAGCACCTTTCTGACTGGTTTTAGTAAGTTTAATTGCGCTGTTGTCACACGTTAATGAGTGCTTTAAGCGTTTCGAATACTTCAGAGGCATTCATGTCACGGCTTTCGCTGTCACGACGGCCTTTGTATTCAACGGTGCCATTTTTAAGGCCGCGTTCGCTGATTACCAGGCGGTGAGGAATCCCGATCAGCTCCATGTCAGCAAACTTAACGCCGGGGCGTTCTTTGCGGTCATCCAGCAGGACGTCCAGACCGGCGTCACGGAACTGCTGATATAGCTCTTCGCTAATCTTGGCGACTTCTTCGGACTTGTCGGCGTTCAGCGGCACCAGTGCCAGATGGAACGGGGCAATCGCATCAGGCCAGATGATGCCTTTGTCATCATGGTTTTGCTCAATGGCTGCTGCAACGACACGGGTCACGCCAATGCCATAGCAGCCCATCTCGACAACCTGCGCCTTGCCATTCTCATCAAGAACCGTTGCGTTCATTGCTTTACTGTACTTGTTGCCGAGCTGGAAGATGTGTCCGACTTCAATACCACGGCGCATTACCAGTTTGCCCACGCCATCCGGACTTGGATCACCTTCAACAACGTTACGTAAATCCTGTACCTGAGGCGTCGGCAGGTCACGCTCCCAGTTGATGCCGAAGTAATGCTTGCCTTCAATATTGGCGCCAGCGCCAAAATCAGACATCGCAGCCACTTCACGATCAATGATACAAGGGATCGGTAAGTTGATCGGACCGAGTGAGCCGGGACCAGCGGGCATAAAGCTGCGAATCTCTTCTTCGGTTGCGAAGGTCAGTGGTGCAGCAACGTCTGGCAGGTTTTCGGCTTTGATTTCGTTAAGTTCGCGGTCACCACGAACCATCAGTGCGACGAAGTCGGCTTCATTTTCTTCGCTGGCACGAACGAACAGTGTCTTCACGGTCTTTTTGATATCCAGACCGTGTTTCTCGACCAGATCAGCAATGGTGCGAGTCTCAGGAGTGTCCACCAGACGCAGTTCTTCCTGAGCCGCTTCAGGAGCAAAGGTGGCAGGAATGGCTTCCGCTTTTTCCAGGTTGGCCGCGTAATCACTCATGTCTGAGAACGCGATCAGGTCTTCGCCTGAGTTTGCCAGCACGTGGAACTCCATGGAGCGATTTCCTCCAATAGCGCCGCTGTCTGCCTGTACGGGGCGATAATCCAACCCGATACGATCAAAAATATTGCAGTAGGTCTGGTGCATCAGCAGGTAGCCGTCGTTCAGAGACTCGGGCGTCAGATGGAAGGAGTAGGCATCCTTCATGATAAATTCGCGTCCGCGCATGACACCGAAGCGTGGGCGGATTTCATCGCGGAACTTGGTCTGAATCTGATAGAGGTTAATAGGCAGCTGCTTATAGGAACTAACCTCACGACGGAATACATCTGTGACGACTTCTTCGTGAGTTGGGCCTAAGCAGAAGTCGCGCTGGTGACGATCTTTGAGGCGCAGCAGCTCGGGGCCATATTGTTCCCAGCGGCCGGACTCCTGCCAAAGCTCTGCAGGTTGAACTCCAGGCATCAGGATTTCCTGGGCGCCGGACTTGTCCATCTCTTCACGAACGATTTTTTCTACCTTGCGAAGGGTGCGGATACCCAACGGCAGCCAGGTGTACATCCCTGAGGTCAACTTACGGATAAAGCCTGCGCGCAGCATCAGCTGATGGCTGATAACTTCTGCATCAGAAGGGGTTTCTTTAAGAGTGGCGATCAGCAGTTGACTCGCTCGCATAATACTCGCTCGTTTCGGTAGGAAAAAAAGACCAAATCATTCTAGGGAGTGGGCTGCACTGGGGCAAGCCTGCACTCCCGTTGGATGGGCGTTAATGAGACTGGGGGCTCAGGCCTGCGTACTGAACTGCCAGTGCCAGTCGGTGGCTGAAACCAATTGTTGGCAGAGTGCTTCGATACCAGCGACGTCTTCCAG
The DNA here is from genome assembly GCF_046614695.1 of Pokkaliibacter sp. CJK22405. Taxonomy (NCBI): domain Bacteria; kingdom Pseudomonadati; phylum Pseudomonadota; class Gammaproteobacteria; order Oceanospirillales; family Balneatrichaceae; genus Pokkaliibacter; species Pokkaliibacter sp. CJK22405. Next base: position 102,556 of record NZ_JBKKHQ010000009.1, on the reverse strand, counting down.
GTCGAAGCGACCGGGATGGGGACTGTCGAGGTCCAGTACACCGATAACGTGACCATCAATAAACAGAGGGACTACCAGCTCCGATCTTGAGGCAGCATCACAGGCAATGTGTCCGGGAAACTCATGGACATCGGCGATACACTGAGTCACGCCTGAGCGTGCGGCGGCACCACAAACGCCTTTACTAAAAGGAATATCCACACAGGCAACTTTGCCCTGAAAGGGTGCGAGCTTCAGCATCTCAGGTGCACTGACAAGATAAAAGCCTGCCCAATTCAGCTCAGGTAAGGCGTTATATAATAAAGCGGAAACCTGTGAAAGATTGACGATCATGTCTCGGCTCATGCTTAGCAAACCTTCGCTCATGCTCAGAAGCTCTTCATAGAACTGAGGCTTGGGTAGCGAGGCGTCAACGGCGGCATCAAACATAACTGACTCTATCACCATCATGTTGTGGGTTGGGCGGCCTGAGCTTTCTCTAAAAAGGCTGTCGGTCGCGTGCATCTGAGAGGCGGAGAATAGCATAGTCTTAACTGGTATACGGCTTATGCACTTTTGAAAAATCCTGTTATTGCTGAGCACATTCATTTTCGCCGTAAGCCCTGAGAGGCTATGTTTTCTCGGTCGGTTCAAGCTTCTCCAGTGCACTTTGTGCTTCTTCAAGTTGGTGTTCGTTATATATTTGTACGCCGATATTTTTGAGTCTGGCAGCTGTCAGGCCATCACCATCAATGAGCATGCCCGAAAAACTGCCATCATAGATCCTTCCGAAACCGCATGAAGGGCTTTTGCTTTTAAGAATGGCGATAGCAATGTTATGCGCTTTGGCGAAGGCCAGGGTTTTGTCTGCTCCACGCTGGAAATGGGGGAGCACATCATCGCCGTCTATGCTGATTAGTCTGGCGGCATGTCCCATAACGACACTTGTTCCATCGCCCTCCAGCCATTCTGCAGGAGGACGGGGCGTTGAAAGACCGCCAATAACCTCGGGGCAGATAGGTAAGAGCCGATCCTCCTCGAGCCACCTTTTCCAGAGAAAATGTTTCTGAAAACAATGGCTGCCATCGTATCGAACAGGTTGTCCAAAGAGGCAGGCGCTCACCAGAATTTTTTGCATGATTCGCTAGGTCCCTGAAAGTGCTGGATTTTTATGGTGCATAATTCCTCCACAAAATCGAAATTCTAGGAAAAACAGCGAAGTGCATTAGGGAAGTTTGTAGAAATATTCACTGTGGCTAATTATACTGGGTAGGTTTTTTGGTGGGTCATACCCGTTTTGGTGCAGTCCTGATGCCTCTTTAATTAATAAAAAGATAGGCTCGGGCTGCTTTTTGTCGCATATGCGATCCTGAACGGGTGAGATCTGGTCTAATCAAGCTTGTGATTGGGTGAGGCGATGATCAAGATCAGTCGTGGTCTGGATTTGCCTATTACCGGCGAACCAGTGCAGAAAGTCGAAGCGGGAGCTTCGGTGAGCACGGTAGCCATTGTCGGTTCAGACTATCATGGTATGAAACCAACAATGCTCGTCCGGGAAGGTGATCAAGTCAAACTTGGTCAGGTATTGTTTTCTGACAAGAAAACGCCTGGCGTACATTTCACTGCTCCGGCTTCCGGAACAGTTAAAGAAATTAATCGTGGCGCTAAGCGTGTATTTCAATCATTGGTCATTGAAGTGGCCGCTGATGAATCTGATGCGCTGACGTTCAAAAAATATTCAGAAGATCAGATCAAGTCACTTGGTCGTGATCAGGTCGTTGAGCAGTTGTCCGAGTCTGGCCTCTGGACTGCTTTGCGTACTCGTCCTTTCTCTAAAGTCCCTTCGCCGGAATCGACCCCCAAAGCGATCTTCATTACGGCGATGGATACTAATCCGCTGTCAGCAGATCCTGCTGCGATTATTGCTGAAAACTCCGAAGCCTTCTTGGTAGGGCAGGCTGTTCTGGCCAAATTGACGGAAGGTAAACTCTATCTGTGTAAGGCTGCAGGCTCGAATGTTCCTGCCGCTTCCCAGTCAACAGTGCAGGAGTTTGGTGGTATTCATCCGGCTGGCAATGTCGGAACTCATATTCACTTCCTGGACCCTGTCGGACCACACACCGTGGTTTGGCACATCGGTTATCAAGACGTCATCGCAGTCGGTCAGCTGTTTACCACAGGCAAGCTGAATGTCGAGCGTGTTGTTGCGGTGGCTGGCCCTCAGGCAAGCAACCCTCGTCTTTTAAAGACTCGTGTTGGTGCGTCTCTTGAGCAGCTATGTGCCAAAGAACAGAAGAGCGGTGCAAATCGTATTATCTCTGGTTCTGTCTTTAGTGGTTTTGCGGCGCATGGTCCGACAGCGTATCTGGGTCGCTATCACAATCAGATCAGTATCCTGCTGGAAGGCTCACAGCGTGAGTTTATGGCGTGGATCACCTTCGGTGGTGAGCGTTATTCGCTGCTGAATGTTCTGAGCTCTGCGTTTAACCGTAAACGCAAACTTAGCTTTACCACCACAACCAATGGTTCCGAGCGGGCCATGGTTCCTGTAGGTCAGTTTGAAGAAGTTATGCCGCTGGATATTCTGCCAACCCAATTGCTGCGTGCGTTGGTTGTTAGTGATATCGATACGGCGATCAAACTCGGCTGTCTCGAACTGGATGAGGAAGACTTGGCGCTTTGTACTTTTGCCTGTACCGGCAAATACGAGTACGGCCCCATCCTGCGTGACAACCTGACCCGCATTGAGCTTGAGGGGTAGTCATGAGCTTGAGAAACGTTCTGGACAAAGTGGAACCCCACTTCCATAAAGGTGGGAAATACGAGAAGTGGTATGCGCTTTACGAAGCCGTTGATACCATTTTCTATACACCTGGTCATGTAACCAAGAGCAATGCACACGTTCGTGATGTTATTGATCTTAAGCGCATGATGATTCTGGTATGGCTGTGCACCTTCCCGGCCATGTTCTTTGGCATGTTTAACGTTGGCAGCCAAGCACTTAATGCTATCGCTTCCGGCGCTACTTTGCCGGATAACTGGCACAGTGCTGTTATTTCTGCATTGTCAGGAATGGATGCTTCCAGTGGTTGGGACTGCTTCCTCTATGGTGCGGTGTACTTTATCCCTGTTTATGCGGTGACATTCATTGTTGGCGGTTTCTGGGAAGTACTGTTTGCCATGAAGCGCGGTCACGAAGTTAACGAAGGTTTCTTTGTAACTTCCGTACTGTTTGCACTGACTTTGCCTCCTACTGTTCCTCTTTGGCAGGTGGCTCTGGGTATCTCCTTCGGTGTTGTTATCGCCAAGGAAGTTTTCGGTGGTACAGGCAAGAACTTCCTTAACCCTGCACTTGCCGGTCGTGCATTCCTGTTCTTTGCCTACCCGGCACAGATGTCCGGCGATGCAATCTGGACTGCAGTTGATGGCTTCTCTGGCGCCACTCCTTTAAGTCTGGCAGCGATGGGCGGTGTTCAGGCGATTACCGATGCCGGTATCAGCTGGAGCAGTGCTTTCTTTGGTAACATTCAGGGCTCCATGGGTGAGGTCAGCACACTGGCTATCCTTATCGGCGGCGTCTTTATTATGTATGCCAAAATTGCTGCATGGCGCATCGTAGCAGGTGTTTTCATCGGCATGACCGCAATGGCAACACTGTTCAATGTCATTGGCTCTGATACCAATCCCATGTTCGCGCTGCCTTTCTACTGGCATCTGGTTCTGGGTGGTTTTGCCTTTGGTATGATCTTTATGGCGACAGATCCTGTGTCTGCATCAATGACTAACAAGGGTAAATGGTACTTCGGAGCGCTGGTCGGCATCATGTGTGTGCTGATTCGTGTCGTGAACCCTGCGTTCCCTGAAGGCATGATGCTGGCCATTCTGTTCGGTAACCTGTTCGCCCCGCTGATCGACTATTTCGTCGTCCAGGCAAACATCAAGCGGAGGGTAATGCGCAATGGCTGCTAAGAAAGATAGCGTCGCCTATACCATTATTGTTGCGCTGGTGCTATGTGTGGTCTGCTCGGTAGTGGTATCTGCCGCTGCAGTCGTCCTCAAGCCCGTGCAAACCGTTAATAAATTGGTTGAGCGTAAGTCAAACATTCTTGCCGCGGCAGGTATTACTGTTGCTAAAGGTGAGAACATCAATGAAGTCTTTGAGCAGAAAGTAACCTCCAAGGTTGTTGATCTGCAGACCGGTAAATTTACTGATGCAGTGAACCCTGCTACCTATGATCAGCGTACGGCTTCTAAAGATCCGGACATGTCCATTCAGCTGAGTGCTGATGAAGACATCGCCAGCATCAAGAGCATTGCCAAGTACGCAACTGTCTACACGGTGAATGATGACAGTGGCAAGATGAAAGCCATTGTTCTGCCCGTGAAAGGCTATGGTCTATGGTCTACCCTTTATGGTTTTGTGGCGCTTCAAGGCGACCTGAATACAGTGTTGGGTATGGGGTTCTATGAGCAGGCTGAAACTCCCGGACTGGGCGGTGAAGTTGATAACCCAGCTTGGAAAGCTCTGTGGCCAGGCAAAAAGATCTATGATCAGGATGCGCTGTCTGCAAACGAGTTGCCTCAGCCAAAAATTCATTTGATCAAAGGTAAGGTCGACAAAAATGCACCTAATGCCGCTCATGAAGTTGACGGTCTTTCCGGTGCAACCCTCACCAGTAATGGTGTTACCCACCTGATGCAATTCTGGTTTGGTAAGAATGGGTTTGGTCCTTTCCTTGAAAATCTGCGTGCAGGGGAGGCCTGATCATGGCTGGAAACAGTGAACTGAAAGAAGTCCTCACGAAACCGATATTTCGTAATAACCCAATCGCCTTACAGATCCTTGGTATCTGTTCTGCGCTAGCGGTTACCTCGAACCTGAAAGTTACTTTGGTCATGTGTTTGGCGCTGACCTCGGTAACGGCGTTTTCCAACTTTTTCGTTTCTCTGATTCGTAACTACATTCCTAACAGCATTCGTATGATTGCTCAGATGGTAGTTATTGCATCTCTGGTAATCCTGGTTGATCAGGTACTGCGTGCTTATGCTTACGAAATCAGCAAGCAGTTATCGGTATTCGTCGGTCTTATCATCACCAACTGTATCGTTATGGGTCGTGCCGAGGCCTTCGCTATGAAGAATCCGCCGGTAATGTCTTTCATGGACGGTATCGGTAATGGCCTGGGTTACAGCGCTATGCTTCTGGCAGTGGGCTTCGTTCGTGAGCTGTTTGGCTCCGGCAGCCTCTTTGGCTATGAAGTTCTGCCGCTAGTAACCAATGGTGGTTGGTATCAGAGTAACGGTCTGCTGTTGCTGCCTCCTTCGGCGTTCTTCGTTATTGGTCTGCTGATCTGGGCACTTCGTACCTGGAAAAAAGATCAGGTTGAAGCAAGCGAGTTTAAGCTGGCGCCTAACACCAAGGGAGGAGCTCACTAATGGAACATTACATTAGTCTTCTGGTGCGCTCCGTTTTTGTTGAGAACATGGCTCTGTCTTTCTTCCTGGGGATGTGTACGTTCCTGGCGATTTCAAAGAAAATTCAGACAGCTATTGGTCTTGGCGTAGCGGTCGTGGTGGTTTTGACCATCACCGTTCCTGTCAACAATCTGCTTTATACCTACGTTCTTCGTGATGGTGCTTTGGCTTGGGCGGGTATGCCTGATGTCGATCTGAGCTTCCTGGGTCTGATCAGTTATATCGGCGTCATTGCGGCGATTGTTCAGATTCTGGAAATGTTTCTGGATAAATATGTACCTGCACTCTACAACGCGCTAGGTGTATTCCTGCCACTGATTGCTGTTAACTGCGCCATCATGGGTGCTGCGCTCTTTATGGTTGAGCGTGACTACAACTTCGGTGAAAGCGTTGTGTTCGGTATTGGTGCCGGACTGGGTTGGGCGCTGGCGATTACTGCACTTGCCGGTATCCGTGAAAAGCTCAAGTACTCTGATGTTCCTGCGGGACTTCGTGGACTGGGCATCACCTTCATCACTGCTGGTCTGATGGCGATGGGCTTTATGTCCTTCTCCGGCGTTCAGCTTTGATACTGAGAGTAGAAGGTTAACGGAACATGAATAGTTCAGCGATGATGATCTCTATGGGTGTCATCATGTTTACAGTCATCGTGCTCGCGCTGGTGGTTGTAATCCTGTACGCCCGTAAGCTGCTGGTATCCTCAGGCAATGTCACCATTGAAATCAATGATGATCCCAGCAAAACCATTACCGTCCCATCAGGCGGCAAGCTGCTACAAACTCTGGCAGGTGAAGGTATCTTCCTGTCCTCAGCCTGTGGTGGTGGTGGTACTTGCGCGCAGTGTAAGTGTCAGGTGCATGACGGTGGTGGCTCTGTGCTACCTACCGAAGAAGGCCACTTCACTAAAGGTCAGCTGCGGGAAGGCTTCCGTCTCGCATGTCAGGTTGCAGTGAAACAGGACATGAAAATTGAAGTTGAAGAGTCATTCTTCGGCGTCAAGAAATGGGAATGTACTGTTGAGTCCAACAACAACGTGGCTACGTTCATCAAAGAGCTGACCTTGCGTCTGCCTGAAGGTGAGAATGTAGACTTCCGCGCAGGTGGTTATGTTCAGCTGGAAGCTCCTGTTCACGAAGTGAAGTACAGTGACTTCCATATCCCTGATCGTTTCCGCGAAGACTGGGACAAGTTTGGCCTGTTTAATCTGGTAAGTAAGGTTGATGAACCCATTATTCGTGCTTACTCAATGGCTAACTACCCTGAAGAGCGTGGTATCGTTAAGTTCAACATCCGTGTTGCAACGCCGCCGCCACGTCAGATGGACCTGCCTCCTGGTAAAATGTCCTCTTATGTCTTCAGTCTGAAAGAAGGCGATAAGATCACTGTTTACGGACCCTTCGGTGAGTTCTTTGCGCGTGATACGGATGCTGAAATGGTGTTTATCGGCGGTGGTGCAGGTATGGCTCCCATGCGTTCGCACATCTTCGATCAGCTTAAGCGTTTGAAATCCAAGCGTAAGATTTCTTTCTGGTATGGTGCTCGTTCGCTGCGTGAGACTTTTTATGCAGATGAATACGACATGCTGCAGGAAGAGAACGATAACTTTGTATGGCATTTGGCTCTGTCTGATCCGCTACCTGAAGATAACTGGTCAGGTTACACTGGATTCATCCATAACGTGCTTTACGAGAATTATCTCAAGGACCACGAAGCGCCTGAAGATTGCGAGTTCTACATGTGTGGACCGCCCATGATGAACTCCGCGGTTATCAAGATGCTGGAAGATCTTGGTGTTGAGCGTTCTAATATCATGCTGGATGATTTCGGCGGTTAATTGAACGTCAAGAAAAAGCCGGTAAGGGTAACCTACCGGCTTTTTTGCATTTTAGAGTTCAGGAAGACGTCAGTATTTTGCGTTACAATAGTTCCAGATTTTATTTGCTGACGTCAGATCAGGACGTTGGTGGGAGGAAAAATGAAAGTTCTGGTTTTAACCTTCGTGTTGCTTCTTCTTGTGGTTGCCGGTATGGCTGTTGGCGTAATTATGGGCCGTAAACCCATTAAAGGTTCCTGTGGTGGTATGAGTGCCCTAGGAATGGATACCGCCTGTGATATCTGTGGTGGGAACCAGGAAGTGTGTGATGCAGAACAGCAAAAGAAAGCATTGCCAAGTCCCAAGGCAGATCTTGCCTACGACGCCACTGGGAAATAAGCACTGGTTATCAGCCTTAAAAGAACTCATCACGGAATCGTGCCGAATTAGGGGATACGAATGGCAGTTTATCAATATGATGTAGTGGTAATTGGAACAGGCCCGGCAGGAGAGAGTTCGGCCCTGAATGCTGCCAAGAAAGGTAAGCGCGTCGCGGTGGTAGAAACGCGTGGAGTGGTGGGCGGTAACTGTACTCACATGGGTACTATTCCTTCTAAAGCTCTGCGTCATGCTGTAAAGCAGATCATTGAATTTAACACTAACCCGATGTTCCGTGATATCGGTGAGCCGCGCTGGTTCTCATTCCCCCGTGTTCTTAAGCGTGCTGAGCAGGTCATCTCTAAACAGGTGCAGATGCGTACTAATTTCTACGCACGCAATCGTATTGATGTGTTTTTCGGCCATGCAAAATTTGAAGATGCCAATACCGTCTCTGTAAAAGGAACTTCTGGTAAGGGTGATGAAACCCTGAAGGCCAAAGCTGTAGTCATTGCTACAGGATCTCGGCCTTTTTGCCCGTCAGATGTGGACTTCACACATCCCAGAATTTACAACAGTGACTCTATTCTGAAGTTGAGTCATACCCCACGTACTATCATTATTTACGGCGCAGGGGTTATTGGGTGTGAATACGCCTCTATTTTCAGTGGTCTTGGTGTTAAGGTCGATTTGATCGATACCCGTGATCGTCTTTTATCGTTCCTGGATCACCAGATCTCCGATGCTCTCAGTTACCATCTGCGTAATAACGGTGTGGTTATTCGCCACAACGAGCAGTACGACTCGATTAAGGGTTCTGATACTGGTGTGCTGATGACGCTCAAGTCTGGTAAGAAGATTCGAGCTGATGCATTCCTCTGGTGTAATGGGCGCTCGGGTAATACTGAGAACATGGGACTGGAGAGTGTTGGCCTGGAGCCAAACTCTCGTGGACAGCTTGAGGTTGATGAGCATTACTCTACTGGCGTGGCAAATATTTACGCCGCAGGTGATGTTATCGGATGGCCAAGCCTAGCCTCTGCGGCCTATGATCAGGGCCGTTCCTCCACATCACATCTGCTTGATGCAGATGACTTCCGTCACATCAACTCTGTTCCGACCGGTATCTATACAATTCCTGAAATCAGCTCAGTAGGGCAGACGGAGGAGGAGCTAACCTCCGCCCAGGTTCCCTACGAAGTGGGTCAGGCTTTCTTCAAGGATACTGCGAGAGCCCAGATCACGGGCGAGCAGGTCGGTATGCTGAAAATCCTGTTCCACCGTGAAACTCTCCAGCTGTTAGGTATCCATGCATTTGGAGACCAGGCTTCTGAGATCGTACACATCGGGCAAGCGATTATGAGTCAGGAAGGTGAGGCTAATACCCTTGAGTATTTTGTAAATACCACCTTTAACTACCCGACCATGGCTGAAGCCTACCGTGTAGCGGCCATGAATGGTTTGAACCGCGTTTTCAATAAGTGATTGCCTGAGATAAAAGGGAGCGATAAGCTCCCTTTTTTAGTGCTCGTTATTTCTCTTTGATTGAGTGATTCACATGCCTGATAGCGTCGAAACGTTACTTCAAGTCTTTGATGATCAGCTGGCGTTTCGTCGGCAGTGCCGGTCGGTGATGATGGCGACCGTTTCATGTGATGGAGGCGCGCCACATGTGAGTTATGCGCCATGTATCGAGGATGAGGATGGTCATCTGTTCATCCAGGTCAGCGAGCTTGCCGCGCATACGCGTAATCTGTTGGCGGGTTCATCTATCAAGGTGATGTTTATTCAGGATGAAGCTTCATCTCCTGTGATTCACGCGCGAGAGCGCTTGACGCTCGATGTGACTGTAAAAGAAATTTCCCGTGAAGAAGTGGAGTGGAATAGCACTATTCAGGCATTTATAGAGCGTTTTGGTGAGGTTGCTAAAACGTTGAGCTCACTGGATGATTTCCATATCTTCAAGCTTACTCCTGAGTCCGGGGTGTATGTGAAAGGCTTTGCAAAAGCCTATCGTGTCTATCCAGACGGTATCGAGCACATTCGTGATTTAGGTCACCGTAATATCTCTGTTTGATAAATAGGGTAGAGATCGGCTGAGTTCATAAATATTGGCCGATCTCATACCTTCTCGCATGTAGTAACAAAGCGCACCATTGCCTTCAGCTTGTTTCTTCAAACTCCCTTGCATTGACTTGTTACAGCCCTTTGCCCAGACTAGCGTGCTGCATCTACGCAGGAGTGGCGAATGGGTAATTCTTGGGCTTCATGGATCGGGCTACGTTACACCCGAGCCAAGCGTCGCAATCATTTCATATCATTTATCTCGGTAGTATCTATTGCTGGTCTGACCCTTGGGGTCGCAGTGCTCATTATTGTTTTGTCAGTAATGAACGGATTTGATCGGGAAATGCGTGAACGTATTCTTGGGATGGTCCCTCAGGCTTCAATTCTCGGCTATCCGGTTATGCATGACTGGCAGCAGCTTGAGTCTTTGATATCGGAAAAACCAGGGGTTGTTGGAGCTGCGCCCTTCGTTCAGGCAGAAGGCATGCTTAATAACGAGGGCAATACGAACGGCGTTCTCTTACAGGGCATCCTTCCCTCCCAGGAAGACAAAATCTCTATAATTCGCGAGCATATATCGGAAGGAAGTCTGGATGAGCTGAAATCCGGTTCGTTCAATATCATTCTGGGCGATATTCTTGCGCAATATCTCAATGCCAAAGTTGGTGACAAGGTCACACTGATACTTCCCGAGGCCACTGCAACGCTGGGCGGTGTATTTCCGCGTATGAAGCGCTTTAACGTGGTGGGGATTTTCTCGCTGGGTGCGCAGCTCGACGCGAATATGGCTCTGGTCAATATTGAGGATGCCGCAAAGCTTAAGCGGCTTGGTGATGGTGTTGATGGTATTCGTATCAAGTTTGATGACCTGTTCTCTGCTCCTCAGAAGGTTCGCGATATTGCCAGCACTTTGCCAGGGATGTTCCGGGTAAGCGACTGGACCCGAACTCAGGGTAATCTTTATCAGGCTATTCAAATGGAAAAAACCATGATGGCCCTATTGCTATCTCTGATCATTGCTGTTGCTGCGTTTAATATCGTATCGACACTTGTCATGGTGGTCACAGATAAGCATGCGGATATCGCTATTTTGCGTACCCTTGGGGCGACACCTGGCGACATCATGAAAGTCTTTATGGTACAAGGGTCTGTTATCGGCGTTGTTGGAACACTGGTCGGAACGGGCCTGGGGGTATTGGGTGCTTATACTGTGACTGATCTGGTTCATTGGTTGGAAAAAGTATTTCATACCCAGTTCCTGAATCCGGATGTTTATTTCATCAGCTATCTGCCTTCAGATCCTCATGCTTCTGACATCGCTATTATTTGCGGTGCTGCATTGGTAATGAGCTTTATTGCGACCTTGTATCCTGCATGGCGCGCATCAAAAACCCAGCCAGCAGAGGCTCTTCGCTATGAATGATAAGGTTGTGCTGGAAGCAAAAAACCTTTGCAAGAGTTATATCGAAGGCCCTAGAAAGCTACAGATTCTGGATCATATCAATTTTCAGATTCAGGCTGGTGAGAGTATTGCGATTATCGGCTCTTCAGGTTCAGGTAAGTCGACCTTACTGAATATGTTGGGTGGGCTGGATACTGCGGATGAAGGAGAGGTCTTACTCAAAGGCCGCTCTTATCAGGGGATGAAAGAAGTCGAGCGTGGCCGGTGGCGGAACCAAAATCTTGGGGTGGTGTATCAATTTCATCACCTTTTGGCGGAGTTTACTGCCATAGAAAATGTGATGATGCCCTTGCTGATTGGAAAGCGTTCCAAATCCGAAGCGCGCGATAAAGCTCTGGCTTTGCTTGATCGTGTTGGTCTTGCTCCTCGTGGAGACCATAAACCATCAGAGCTTTCGGGTGGTGAGCGTCAGCGTGTAGCGATTGCTCGTGCTTTGGTGACTGAGCCTGCTTGTGTTTTGATGGATGAGCCCACGGGTAACCTGGACCGCCATACTGCGGAGAGTGTTCAGAATTTGATTCTTGAGCTTAATCAAACTCTCAAAACGGCTTGTGTGGTGGTCACTCATGATCCTCAACTGGCTGACCGTTTGCATCGACAGTTTCATCTGGTAGATGGGGTGTTGAGCCCGGTATAGGTCATTATTACAGAGCATAAAAAAGGAGCCTTAGGGCTCCTTTTTTTGATACGCGGTAGAGGCGTTTTATTTGAGTTACTTATTTTGTGCAGCTAGCTGCTCTCGGCGACGCTTGATGCGTGCTGCCCAGTTTCTGCGAACTGACCACTTCCAAAAGAGCTGCATCAGGATGTAGGAGAGGCATCCAAAGACGATACCGCAGGTTACCGATCCAATAATGAGTGGTTCCCAAAGGTGACTTGAAGTCAACGCGTGAATGGAAAACTCCACAGGGGAAATGCCCAGGAGCCATGTGCCTACGCGATAGCAGAAGTAGAACACCGGGGGCATGGTAATGGGATTGGTTAACCATACCAACGCAACGCTCAGAGGGAGATTCGCTCTGCAGACAATTGAAAAAACAGCAGCGACGACCATTTGAAAGGGCATTGGAAGAAAAGCACAGAACACACCCACGAAGCATGCTCGTGAAACTGAGCCGCGTGTGAGATGCCAAATATTGGGACCATCAAGCAGCTCACCCAACCAACGCAGAGAGGGGTGTTTTTTCAACTCAGCTGGTTGAGGTATAAAACGTTTGAGAATCTTGCGGGGCATGGACTGCTTCACAGATGACTAGGCTCAGGCGGCGCTATTATGCGCTTATCGGGTTTAAATGCCAATTTAACGACATAGTCGGGTTCACGGATGAACGCCTTATTATTTGCACCATTACTAGGATGCCTTCTGATGTTGGAGTCAGGGCCTTTTGGGGCCCAAGCCAGCATATTGTCTGTTGTTTTTGGCACTTCTCTTCTGTTCATATTGATATATCTCCACTGGATCAAGGCTTTGTATGGCTCCCGGCTATTTCGAGCTTTGACATTCCTTACGCTTTTATTGCTAGGTTTTGCCTGGAGTTCGTACTGCTGGAATAAGGAGATTGCGCATATCGGGGCTGAAAGCGCTACGGTACTCACTAACCTAAAAGTAAAAATCGCGAGTCGTGAGGAAATAACCCCCTACGGTAAAAAGGCTCGTGTGGAAGTCTTGTCCAGCCATTTGAGTGGCGCTCCATATTCAGGGCAGGGCGCTGTAATTCTCTACTATCCTGATTCACTGACGTTTAAACCCGGAGAGCTCTGGTTGCTGACAAAAGCGAAGGCCAAGCCCTTTCATGGTTATGCAAGCTACGGAGCATTCAGTCGTGAAACCTGGGCTCTCTCTCAGAAACTTTCATTTAGCTTATCGCTCAAAGGGCAGGCTACCCGGTTGGCTTCTGGTGGCTTTTCATTAACCCGCTGGGTCGAGGCAAGAATTGACCTTGCCTTGGCGAATGGTCAAGAGAGCGGCGATCAGATTCCTCGTGCGGGGAATAATGTAATAAGAGGTCTCCTGCTGGGAGATCGCTCTCAGTTTGATCGAAATGACTGGCAGCTGCTGCAGTCCTTAGGATTGAGTCATTTGATGGCCGTCAGCGGCTTGCACATCGGCATTATGTTTTCTTTGGGGTTTCTGATTGGGGAGTTGCTGGGTAAAGGCTTGCAGTGTTTAAGCATATATCGTCGCTATATCCCGGATCGTCACTGGGCGAGTCTTGCGGTTGGGTTGATGCTTGCAAGCTTCTATGCCGGGCTAACTGGGTGGGGCGTGCCCGCGCAGCGAGCCTTTCTTATGCTTCTCATTGCCGCATTTGCTGGTGTCTTCTGGCCCGGCGTATCGGCTTTTCGTCGTCTGTTGCTGGCTTGTTTGGGAGTCTGGATCCTATGGCCTTTTTCACTACTGTCAGCGAGCTTCTGGCTATCGGCTTATGCAGTACTAGTACTCGTTTGGGTGTTTTCGGGTAAGTCACAAATGGCTCCCAGGCTCTATGGTCTGGTACTTGCTCAGGTTGCCATGACATTGTGCTTAATGCCTCTGAGTGCCTTGTTCTTTCAGCAGGCCAGTCTTGTCGGCCCTCTGCTTAATTTTGTATTAATTCCGCTGGTGAGTTTTGTTGTGCTGCCAGTGCTCCTTTTGCTGGCATGTTCGGCCTGTTTCTTTCCTGCTGTCGCGCATATCGGTTTTGACTGGTTGGGATGTTTGCTTGATGACGGCTGGCAGTGGGGGCAAGTCATAGCCAATTGGAGTCTTTCGAGTCTGCACTGGCAACTTCAGCCGGTTTTGCTGCTTATTTTATTGTCGGTCTCAGCATTACTTTGGGCATTCGCTCCAAAAGGGACCCCGGGCAGAAAGCTGGCGCTTGTCGCGGTTTTACCGCTCTTTTTTCTGAAAAATAGCGATCCTGCCCTGAACGAGGGAGAGTGGTTGCTCGGGGTATTGGATATAGGTCAGGGAAGTGCCGCAGTTTTAGTCACGCGAACCCAGACATTGTTGATTGATACAGGACCAGGCAATGAAGACTACTCTGCCGCTGAGCAGGTGATTGGTCCCTACCTGCAACATTATGGCCGGACTCTGGATAGGGTTGTGGTAAGCCATAATGATCAGGATCACAGTGGGGGCGTGAGCTGGCTGGCAGGTCAGTATCACCCCTTATGGTTTCTTGGGCAGCCGTTGACTGAGCCATTGCCTCATCCGCGGCAATGTCATGGCGAGTGGAACTCAGATGGGGTTGAAGTTCATCTGCTGCAGCGTGACTTGTCAGGCAATAGCGATGATAACAGCCATTCATGTGTGGTCTTGATCCGCGGTGCCAGTGCATCAGCATTGCTCCCCGGAGATCTTTCCGCCAATGATGAGAAGGCCTTGATAGAAAAATACCCTGACCAGTTGGATGCGGTACTGCTAGTCGCGTCTCATCATGGCAGTCGCACAGGTTCAAGTGATGCTTTTCTGGCGGCAGTGAAACCGCAATTTGCTGCAATAAGTGCGGGTTATCTCAATCAGTTTGGTCATCCTCATCTCGAAACGTTGCAGCGATTTTATTCCCGCGGTGTGAAGACCTATAATACGGCCACTTTGGGGACGTTAGAGTTTGTCTCACGTCGCGATCAGCCGCTTGAGATAAAAGCCTGGCGCGAACAGCAGGGTTATTTTTGGGAGCAGGTTTTTGCTTCCGGACAAGCCCACTAATTTGTCTGTCTTCAGCGGTTGAAGAGCCCTATCTGTGGGAGAGTTGTGTGCTGGAATTGATCATCGCAGGTGGCTGGACAATGGTGCCGCTATTACTGTGTTCTATCATCGCCTTGGCCATCTGTCTTGAGCGTTTTTGGACGCTCCGTCGTCATCGGGTTGCACCGACCTATCTTCTGGCTGAAGTCTGGGAGTCTATCAGTCAGCATCGTCTTGATAACGCCAGGTTGCAAAGCCTGCGTAAAGGCAGCCCGTTGGGGGAAATCATGGCGGCAGGGCTTCTGAATGCCAAACATGGCCGTGATGTGATGAAGGAGAGTATTGAAGAGGCCGCGGCACAGGTCGTTCATGAGCTTGAGCGTTACCTCAGCACCTTGGGAAGTATCGCGGGCATTGCGCCTTTATTAGGTTTGCTGGGTACGGTCATCGGAATGATCAAGATTTTTGCACAGATAACTCAGGCTGGTTCAGGTAATACGGCTATGCTGGCAGGTGGTATTTCTGAGGCGCTACTGACCACGGCTACTGGCCTGGTGATTGCTATTCCTGCCGTTTTTTGCCACCGCATGCTCCAGCGACGGGTTGATACGCTGGTGGTCGATATGGAGGCGCAGGTCGTTAAGCTGGTTGAAATGGTTCATGGTGATCGTGAGCGCGACGCTAGTGTCGAGCTGGTGAAGTCATGAAATTTCGACGCCAGCGTCAGGAAGAGATTTCGCTAAATCTTACCCCTCTGATCGATGTGGTATTCCTGCTGCTGATCTTCTTTATGATTTCCACGACCTTTGAGAAAGATCGTCCTCTGGAATTGACTCTGCCTTCGTCCAGTGCAGAGGTCGGCCAGGAGCCGCCCCAGGCGATTGATGTGAGCATCAGTGCCGATGGTCAAACTGCTGTGAACGACCAGATTATCAAAGATCCTGCGGGGGATGCCTTAAAAGCAGCCATTGAGGCTGCCGGGCAGGGCCATCCGGATGTGCCTGTAGTGATCAGTGCTGATGCATTGTCGGCTCATCAATATGTTGTACGAGCTATGGATGCTGCTGGCCAAGCAGGCTATGTGCATATACGCATTATGACTTCAGGGAGTGGTCAATGAGCAAGCTGGCTTCACGCTGGTATGGAGAACCAGGCTGGCTGAAAGCTGCATTGCCTGCCGAGTGGTTATTTAAAACGGTAGCTGGATATCGTCGCGAGTATTTGACCCGGCACGCATGGAAGCCCAGCGTTCCTGTGATCGTGGTGGGCAATATCAGTGTAGGTGGTACGGGTAAAACCCCGGTTATTGCTGCACTTGTACATTGGGCAAAGATGAAGGGTTTTTTGCCTGGCATCGTCAGTCGTGGATATGGAGGAAAGTCTCCCCATTACCCTCGGTTAGTGACTGCGAGCGATGATCCTGCCGAGTGTGGCGATGAGCCCGTACTGCTGGCCAGTCAATGCCAGTGTCCGGTAGCTATTGACCCTGATCGTGCCTCTGCAGTCAGGCTCTTGCTTCGCGATCATGCCGTTAACCTTATTCTCTGTGATGATGGGCTGCAGCATTACAGTCTTGGCCGCGATATCGAAATTGCAGTAATTGATGGGGCTCGCGGCTTTGGCAATGGTCATTGCCTGCCGGTTGGGCCCTTGCGTGAGCCAGTATCACGTTTGGCCAAGGTGGATTTTTGTCTTCAAAACGGACCCAGTCATGAGCATCTTCTGAATCGTGAACCCTGGCCTATGGAAATTGTTGCCAAGAGCCTGACGCGTTTAAGTGATGCTCAGGAGTATTCGCTGGACACGCTAAAAGGTCAGCCTCTTGAGGCTATCGCAGGTATAGGTAACCCGCAGCGGTTCTGGAATACACTTAATGAGTGCGGTTTTGAGATTGCCGTCGCGCGTACCTTTGAAGATCACCATGCGTTCGTTCAGGCTGACCTTGAACGAAAGACCCCGTATCCACTCATCATGACTGCCAAGGATGCCATCAAGTGCTCACAATGGGCCGATGAAAACACCTGGCAGCTCAATATTGAGGCCCAGCTACCTGATGCATTTTTCGAAGCGCTGGCGTCTAAACTTTGTGAACGAAAGACTTAACGTCCGTCCTGGTTTTGAATTCCAGCGACGGTATTCCCGATTTAAGGAGAACACCATGGATAAGCAGCTACTCGACTTACTTGTCTGCCCGGTCACTAAAGCGCCGCTTGTCTGGCAGCCTGAAAGCCAGGAGCTGTTCTGTTATGCAAGCCGTCTGGCATATCCGGTGCGTGATGGCATTCCGGTAATGCTTGAACCCGAGGCTCGTGCCTTGACGACTGAGGAATACGACCAGCGCTCAAAGCATAGCGAGGCCTGAGTCATGTCTTACACCGTGGTTATTCCTGCCCGATACGCTTCATCCCGTTTACAGGGTAAGCCACTGCTGGATATTGGTGGTAAGCCGATGCTCTGGCATACATGGCAGCGTGCTTGTGAAAGTCAGGCAGCTCGTGTGGTGATTGCAACCGATGATCAGCGAATCTATGACGCTGCTACCGCGTTCGGTGCAGAAGTCTGCATGACTGCAGATACCCATAACAGCGGAACCGATCGTATTCAGGAAGTCGCCAGCCAGCTTGGCTTGAGTGACGATGATGTCATCGTCAATGTGCAGGGGGATGAGCCCTTGCTGCCCGGAGTGCTTATTGAGCAGGTGGCACAACTGTTGGTCGACAATCCTCAGGCTGACATGGCGACTCTTTGCGAGCCGCTTCAGGATGTTGATCAATTAATGAATCCCAGCGTGGTAAAGGTTGTTATGAGTGCTAATGGCCTGGCGCAGTATTTTAGTCGGGCACCTATTCCCTGGCACCGTGATGCGTTTGCAAATGGTCGACCTGAAGTACTACCCGAGGGTTGGGATGGCTATCGTCATATTGGTATGTATGCCTATCGTGTGGGTCTTCTAAATCGTTTCGTGAGTTGGCCGAGTGCGCCCACTGAGCAGTGGGAGTCTCTTGAGCAGCTTCGTGTGCTCTGGAATGGTGGAAAAATTCAAATGGCTGTTGCCAGCGAAGTGCCAGCGGCGGGTGTTGATACGCCTGAAGATCTGGAGAGAGTGCGACGTATGTTGAGCGGGAGCTGATCGATGGTGATGCCTGCGAAAAAGATACTTTTTGTCTGTACCGGCAATATCTGTAGATCGCCAACGGCTCAGGGAGTGTTTGAGAAGCTGGCGCGCGAGCGTGGAATCAAAGTGGAACTGGATTCGGCAGGAACCGATGCCTATCACGTAGGAGAGGCTCCTGATTCGCGGGCTCAGGCTGAAGCTAAGCGCCATGGCTATGACTTGAGTTCACAGCGGGCCCGCCAGGTCCATGACGAGGATTTCGCGCATTATGATTTACTGCTCGCAATGGATGGGAAGAATCTTAAGGCCCTGATGGCGCGGTGTCCTAAGGCGTTGCAGTCCCGCTTGAAACTGTTTATGACCTATTCGCCGGAACATGTGATGAAAGGAAGGCTGGAAGTGCCTGATCCTTATTATGGCGGCAGTGAAGGTTTTACCGAGGTGATCAAGCTGATCGAACTTGCCAGCGCCGGGCTCTGTGAGGTGCTTTCCTGATGGCAGGAGAAATACCGGAATATTGGCAGCGGAAGGTCAATCTTGCTGCTTTTAATACTCTTGGATTTAGTGTTTCTGCGGACTATTTTGCGCAGATTAGCTCTGTTCAGCAGTTGCAAGAGTCTGTCGCGACAGCAAAGAAAAACTCGCTTCATTGGCGCGTATTAGGCGGTGGCAGCAATGTTGTTCTGAGAGAGGATCTTCCTGGTTTAACGCTTCGTATGGCTATCAGAGGTCTGGAGTTCGAGGTTAAAGCTGATAGCGACGAGGTTATAGTCAATGTCGCTGCAGGAGAGGTCTGGCATGAGCTAGTGAAGGCGTGCGTTGCTCAGGGGTATAGCGGCATAGAAAATCTGGCATTAATTCCCGGTAGTGTCGGTGCTGCACCTGTTCAGAATATCGGAGCCTACGGTGTTGAGCTTAAAGATGTGCTGGTGGATGTTGAATGTTTTGATCCTGATTCAGGGCTCATAAAAGTATTAGATGCCAGTGAATGCGGTTTCGGTTATAGAGACAGTGTCTTTAAGCATGAAGGACAGCATCTGATTATCACCAAAGTGCGTCTTAAGCTATCCATGAAGGCCAAGCCCTGTGTTAGTTATCAGGCTTTGCGAGATTTTCTGGCTAAGGCTAACAAGGATGACCCTTCGCTTGTGGAGGTCATGAATGCGGTTATTGCCATTCGACAGAGTAAGTTGCCTGACCCTGCGGTATTGGCCAATGCAGGAAGCTTTTTTAAGAATCCTGTCATCACGGCACAGGATGCATCATTACTGAAATTGCGCTATCCCGCTATGCCTTCTTATCCTGACAAGTCAGGGGTGAAAGTTCCTGCTGGCTGGCTCATTGACCAGCTCGGGTTGAAGGGGTATCGCACTGGTGACGTGGCTGTGCATGAGCATCAGGCGCTGGTGTTGGTGCATTTCGGTGGAGGCACGGGCAAGGATCTGTTGTCGTTGGCAGAAGAAGTTCAGTCAAAAGTGAAGGCTGAATATGGGATTGCCTTAGAGCAGGAGCCGGTGAACCTTCCCTGAAGTTCGTGTTTCTTGAGGGAGACGATAAAAGCCTGTGTCAGAATAAATAAAAAAGGCCTGATGTTATCAGGCCTTTTTTGTGAGGATCAGCAGGGTTTATTCTGCGGATTCCTGTTGCGCTGCCAGTTGGCGGCGCTTCAAACGCGGATCATTGTGAGCGCGGCGACTGCGGCGAGGTTCGTCGTTTTCCTGAGTTGTTGGCTCAGGTTCTACAGACTTTGCTTCAACGGCCTCAGTGTTATTGCTCTCACTGATATCATTTGAAGTCACAGGCTCAGCTTTTGCTTCAGATTGGCTAGTGATCTCCAGACTGTCACTGGCTTTTTCAACTGCCACAAAGGTTTGCTCTGGAGCTGACTGCGCTTTAGTGTCGTCTGTTGCAGTAGCGACAGTCTCTTCGTTTTGGGCTTCTGTGGTTTTGGCTGCTTCGACAGAGCTGTCAGCAACTTCTACACTCTCGGCTACGACTTCAACTTCAGGCTCTGACTGTTCGTCTTTGCGGCCACGACCACGGTTGTTGCGTGGACGATTACGTCCTCGACCACGACGACGGCCGTTGTCATCACCCTCTGTTGACTCTTCCTCATCAGAAGAGGCCTCTTCAGAAGTACTGTTTTCAGCATGTTCATGACTGCTCGTTGACGGTTCAGTTTTTTCTGTCACCGGTAAGCTTTCAGATGCCGGTGCTTCAGAGTTCTGTTGCCCCGAGATTTCAGCAACTACAACTGCTTCTTCGTTGGAAGCGGTTTTGGTCTCTTCAGTCGTGATGGCAGACTCACTTGCAGGCACGACCACTTCGACTTGGTTGCTGTTGGCTTCAGCCGTAAGTGCCTCTTCTGTGGCTTGATCACGCATTGCCTCAGGAAGAGGGGTGCGTCGAGCTGAGCGCTCCCGACGACGGCGCTGGCGTCCGCGACGACGGTCATCGCTACCTTGTACAGGTAAGCCTTCATCGACAGACTCAACCGAGGTTGTCTCTACCTGGCTTTCACTGCTTTCATCCGTAGCAGATTGTTCATCACGAGGTTTGCGGCTGCGACGGCGATCGCGAGAGTCACGGTTGCTATTGTCTTTTTCGCGGCGGTTGGATTCGCGTGGTGAACGGTTTTCTTCATCGGAAGAAGGCGATGTAGTCGCTTCTTCTGCTGAAGTGTTAGTGCTGCTCTTGTTATCGCGACGGTCGCGACGATCACGGCGATCTCTGTCATTCCGATCACGACGGCGTGAGTTGCGATCATTGCGCTCAGGGCGCTTTTTCTCATCCTTATTATCGACTTCGCCAGACGCTGGTGAAGTTGCTTCGGCAGCATTGTCATCACGGGACTCGCCGTTGAACCAGCTGCTGAAAGCTTGCAGTAAACGACGGCCAATACTGGCTGTTTGAACCGGGGCTGCAGTTTTGGTAGGTGCGTGCGGTTGAGGCTCGCTAACTTCCAATGCCTTAGGCGTCATTGCCTTAACAGCTGCTTCTTCGCGATTTACCGGCGTTGGCGCTGCTGGTAGCTCATCTTCATGTTCATGAACCAGCTCATAGCTGGCATCAGTTGAGCGAGCCTCAGCATTATCATCACGTAAGCGAATCACCTCGTAATGCGGAGTTTCCAGATTAGGGTTGGGAATGATAACAATCTTGATTTTCTGACGCTGTTCCAGTCGGGTCAGGTGACTGCGCTTTTCGTTCAGAAGATAGGTCGCCACACTAACAGGCACAATCGCACGAATTTGCGCGGTTCGCTCTTTTAATGCTTCTTCCTCAATCAGGCGCATGATGGAAAGTGCAAGACTTCCAACGTCACGAATAGTCCCTTGGCCGTGGCAGCGTGGGCAGGTCATTGCAGTCGTTTCGCCCAGAGACGGGCGTAGGCGCTGACGGGACATTTCCATCAGACCGAAACGTGAAATACGGCCTGTCTGAATACGGGCGCGGTCAAGTTTTAGCGCATCTTTCAGTCGGTTTTCAACTTCACGCTGGTGCTTGATTGGGGTCATATCGATGAAGTCGATAACAACCAGACCGCCAATATCACGCAGTCTCAGCTGGCGTGCAATTTCATCTGCCGCTTCAAGGTTGGTCTGCAATGCGGTTTCTTCGATATCACCACCCTTGGTGGCTTTCGAGGAGTTGATGTCGATAGACACCATTGCTTCGGTAGGATCAATAACGATTGAACCGCCGGATGGCAGTCGTACTTCGCGCTGAAAAGCGGTTTCAATCTGTGATTCGATCTGGAAACGGGTAAAGAGAGGAATGTCCTCATTATAGAGCTTGATCTTGCTCTGAAATGAAGGCATGACCTGTCGTGCAAAGTTTTGTGCGTCTTGGTGGACTTCAGAGCTATCAATCAATACCTCGCCGATGTCCTGACGCAGGTAGTCTCGCAGGGCGCGAATGATGACATTGCTTTCCTGGTAAATCAGGAAAGGGGCTGGCCTTGCCTGGGCGGCAGAATAAATGGAGTCCCACAATTGTGTGAGGTAGTCCAAATCGTTTTGCAGCTCTTCTGGGGATCGTCCGATGCCAGCGGTGCGCACGATAACACCTGCATTGTCAGGCAGATTGAGCGCATCCATTGCCTCTTTCAGGGCCTGACGCTCCTCACCTTCAATTCGACGAGAGATACCGCCGGCACGAGAATTGTTAGGCATGAGGACCAGGTAACGACCAGCAAGGCTGATCATTGTGGTCAGTGCTGCACCCTTATTGCCACGCTCTTCTTTATCGACCTGGACAATGACTTCCTGGCCTTCACGGATAGCTTCGCGAATATTGACACGGTTGCCCTTGGCTTCTGAAGAGAAGTACTCGCGTGCAATTTCTTTCAAAGGAAGGAAGCCGTGGCGCTCGGCACCGTAATCAACAAAAGCAGCTTCAAGACTGGGTTCGATGCGGGTGATTCGACCGCGATAGATGTTTGCTTTTTTCTGCTCACGGGAGACAGATTCAATATCCAGATCGTACAGGCGTTGCCCATCGACCAGAGCGACCCTGATTTCTTCAGGCTGGGTCGCATTAATCATCATTCTTTTCATTGTATCTACAGACCATTAAGGCCTTCTGGCTCAACCCGGTTTCCGTTTATCCGAGCAGGTAGCATCTGTTTTATACCGGTTCTTCTTGCAGTTCGGCATAAGCCTTACCGGGCCGGCTTGGTGCTACAGTTCATTCGATTCCGACAGCGTCAGTGTTACACAACAACATTTAACGTGGTGGCTTGCTGCAGTCAGCAAGTAGTTGAGCGACAAAAGAAGCGAAAGGGGCGTGAAACAGTGTTGGGTGAGTAGCTTACGAGGGCAATACAGAGGGTATGGCACTTGGTAAAGGAATCTCACTGCAATCTAAAACGCAACAGCACATCTTTGGTGCTGATCTGTTCCCGGCTGCGCTTTCGCAACTTCAATCAGTGCTCATCGACCACGCTTTTCATTACATTCTGACCGGACTTACGGATCGAGTGTTGAGCGAAAAGGCTGGTTATTCGCATCGTATCGCCAAGCGATACGGCCAAATTCTTTTGCTGCCTGAAAACGCGTTAGCAATATCATCAGTACAGCGATTATCATAACGGCATCTGAGCGGTGAGAAGGGGGCGTTATTCGCCACTACCTTAATGCTCTATCGGCATCAGAACCGCCGATCAATATAGCAGTAATTCCTGACCGCAAGCAAATGACCTTGGTACGTAGATCAACGAGTTATGTCTGAAATAGAAACGGGTAACACCAGCGCCGTCCAGTGGGTGCAGCTGAGTGCAGATTTTAAAGGGCAGCGCCTTGACAACTTTCTGCTATCTCGTCTGAAAGGTATGCCTAAAACGCGTATCTACAGCATGATGCGTAAGGGTGAGATTCGAATTAATCGCAAGCGGGTCAAGCCTGATTATCGTATTGAGGGTGGGGAGGAGCTTCGCTTGCCTCCAATGCGGCTGCCGGAGCGTGAGGGGCCGCCGCCGGTACCAGCAGGTTTGGGTGAGCGGATTAACGCGGCTGTGCTCTACGAAGATGATGCATTGATGGTAATTAATAAACCTTCTGGCCTGGCTGTGCATGGGGGGAGTGGAATCAACCTTGGCTTGATTGAGAGCCTTCGCCAGTTGCGCCCGGATGCTAAAATGCTTGAGTTGGTGCATCGTCTGGATCGTGATACGTCAGGCTGCATATTGGTAGCTAAGAAGCGTTCCGCCCTGAGGCAGATGCATGAAGCCTTGCGTGATGGAAAAATGAAGAAGACCTATCACGCGTTAGTATTTGGCCGCTGGCCATCACGCCGTCAACACGTTAATGCTCCGCTCAAAAAGAATGAGCTGCAGTCTGGTGAGCGTATGGTCAAAGTTGATGACGAGGGAAAGGCTTCTTTAACCGAATTTAAGGTCATTGAGCGTTTTGCAGATTATACGCTGGTTGCAGCTAGCCCAATTACTGGTCGCACGCATCAGATTCGTGTACATGCCCAGTTCGCCGGGCACTCGATTGCGGGTGATCAAAAGTATAGCCTTGATGAAGATAACAGGCGTGCGCGGGAGATTGGTGTGTCGCGTCTGTTCTTGCATGCTGCAAGTATTGGCTTTCCGCATCCTGGGACAGGAAAATGGCTTGAGGTTTCTGCACCTTACGACGAGGTGTTAAAGGGAGTTGTTGAGTCTCAGCGCCAACAGGGTTTTTTCCCAATAAATACTGATTAGATAGAATGAAGCCGTTTTGCTATGCAAAGCGGTTTTTTCTAAGAAAGCTTATATCACAGAATAGGGATATTAAGAGGGGAGGGGGTTGGGGTGAACGATGGGGCTTGAACCCACGACCGCCGGAATCACAATCCGGAGCTCTACCTACTGAGCTACGCCCACCATTGTTAGTACTCTGATCTTATGCAGAAGTACTTTGAAAGCTGTCCCTGTTGTTCAGGAACGGGGCACTATAATAAGAATTTATCTCTCGGAGTCAAGCGGTTATTGAAACAGTTGTGTTGTCGTTCGTGCCCTTTGCTGGTGTACAATGCCTTGGCTTATTCAGGCTGCAAGGATAATGGCAATGTCAGTTAAATCAGTGCGTGAGCAAGTTTTTGCGGTGGCGGATGACCTGTTAATGTCAGGTTCTGACCCGATGCCGCGACTGATCAGTGCACGGCTTCCTGATATCGATGAAGCAAATGTTCAGTCGGTATTACATGATTGGTGGGCATCGCTTCCTCAACGAATTCAATATCGCATGCCAATCTCCAGTGATGTGCCTAAAGAGGTTGTTCAGGTTGTCCAGGGCTTGTGGGATCAGGCTATTCGTCATGCAAGCCACCAGCTTGAGCATGAAAAGAAGAAAATGGAGCAGCGCCTGGAAACTGCCGAAAGCGACGCCGAGCATAATGCTGAGCGTTTACGCAGTGATATAGCGGGCCGTGACGTCACCATTGAGCAACAAAAAGCCAAACTGGATGAGTTCGATCAGCGCTGTAAAAACCTGCAGGCTGAGCTTTCTATGCAAAAAGCAACGCTGCATGCAGAGATTCAGAAGCGCAATCAGGCTGAGGAACGTGAGAAGGAAATTCGTGCAGAGCTTGACCGTACGACCAGGAAGCGTGATGAATCCCGAGCAACTTTTGAGGCTCGGTTGAAGGAAGAGCAAAGTCGTTTGGTGGAGATTCAGGCTAAATTTCGCAATGAGATCTCCCAGATGCGCTCAACTCATGACCAGCTCAGAGATGAGTCTAATAAGCGTGATACCGCTTATATGCGTCAGATTAGTGATCTTCAGGCTGAGGTATCTCGGGGTGAGGTCAAGATCGAAACGCTGTCGAACCAGGTTAAAAGCTTGGAGCAGGAGCTTAAGGGGTATCGTTACGAGTCCTCTAATAGTTCTCGCGAGCTTAACAAGCTTAATGCTCAGTTGCTGACAGAGATTAATCGCAGTAAGCGCTTTGAACACCGGATTAATGAGCTTGAGAGTGCGAGTAAGGAAGTAGGTAAGCGTGTCACAACCAGTACGGCTGAGACGATGCGTCGTGAGTCTGATCTACGCCAGCAGGTGTTGGAGAGAGAGGATGAGTTGCAAAAGCTGCGTGCCCAATTAAAACAGCAGCAGTCGGTGCTGATTTCTCGTGAAGAAGAGATGAAGCGTTTACAGGCTCGTTTGCACGCCTGAGGGTTGTTTGAAAGGTAAAAAAGGGTGCATCTGCACCCTTTTTTATTAGTGAAAGCTTTTGCTGCTACTCTGTGTCGACGACTTTTGGGCGCTTGCTAACCATCACGATGGCTTGACCGGTAGCAACAACTTTGTCTTTTACACGGCATTCGGTGATTAAGGTGACTTTTTTGCGTCGAGGATCGATTTCCGAAACTTCGGCTGAGGCTACAACTGTGTCGCCTATATGCACTGGCGCTTTGAAGCTAAGACTCTGGTCAAGATAGATAGCGCCGGGACCAGGAAGGCGAGTCCCTAGAACTGCACTTATGAAGCCGCCTGCCAGCATGCCATGAGCTATGCGCTGGCCAAAGTTTGTCTGAGAGGCGAACTCTTCGTTAATGTGCACAGGGTTGAAGTCGCCCGTAATGCCTGCGAAGAGCGTGATATCGGTTTCGGTAACTGTTTTTGCCAGCTCGTCTTTCATGCCGATGGTCAGA
Organism: Pokkaliibacter sp. CJK22405; assembly: GCF_046614695.1. Classification (NCBI taxonomy): domain Bacteria; kingdom Pseudomonadati; phylum Pseudomonadota; class Gammaproteobacteria; order Oceanospirillales; family Balneatrichaceae; genus Pokkaliibacter; species Pokkaliibacter sp. CJK22405. The sequence continues at coordinate 76,460 of NZ_JBKKHQ010000009.1, read as the reverse complement.
TCTTCGAGATAGAGGCCATGATAAGGGTTCATGGTATGTCCTTAGTCGTGAAGGTTGGCGGCGTGGAGCGTGTTTTCTATCAGGGTTGCAACCGTCATCGGGCCTACGCCACCGGGTACGGGAGTGATGAAGCCAGCTTTTTCCGCTGCTGGTTCAAACTCTATATCTCCGACCAGTTTGCCAGACTCAAGACGATTGATGCCAACATCAATTACCAGTGCCCCTGGTTTAATCCATTCACCTTTGACGATGCCTGGTTTGCCCACAGCGACGACTACTAAGTCTGCCTTACTCACTTTTTCTGCAAGATTCTTGGTGAATCGATGGGTTGTTGTAACCGTGCAGCCTGCCAGTAAAAGCTCAAGGCTCATTGGTCGTCCTACAATATTAGAGGCGCCAACGACAACCGCATCCATGCCGCGGATGTCAACGCCGGTGCTTTCAAGCAGGGTCATAATGCCTTTGGGGGTGCAGGGGCGAAGTAATGGCATGCGTTGCGCCAGCCGGCCCATGTTAAAAGGATGGAATCCATCGACATCTTTGTCTGGGCGAATTTGCTCAAGAATGGGGTCGGCTTTTAGGTGTGAGGGGAGTGGTAGCTGAACCAGAATGCCGTCAATGCGCTCGTCGTTATTAAGCTGCTCTACTAGATTTGATAGCTCTTCCTGAGTTGTTTCTCTAGGTAGGTCATAAGCGGCAGAGTAAAAACCTACTTCTTCACAGGCTTTGCGCTTGCTATTTACATAGACCTGAGAGGCAGGGTCCTGACCAATCAAAATGACGGCGAGTCCGGGCTGACGCTTGCCCAGAGCCAGGCGTTCTTTAACGCCGCTGGCAACTTCTTCTCTAACTCGGCGAGCAATCTCTTTTCCGTCAATAATCTGGGCAGTCATGGTGTTAAAGCAGTCCTCAAATAAAAGCGCGCTGATTTTCGCATGCTTTGATGAGATAGCCAAATCTCATGCTCACATATCCATTGTTCGTGTGGGACTTGGGTCTGCGGTCGCAACTCTCACGTTAAATGTAATAAGTGCTTAAAAAACTTGACCTTAGAAAAGTTGCTGCTATTATTCGGCGTCGTTTGGCGGGCAAGCTTCCGCTGGTCAGGTATGCGCCTGTAGCTCAACCGGATAGAGCATCGGCCTTCTAAGCCGAGGGTTGCAGGTTCGAGCCCTGCCAGGCGCGCCAAACAAACTGGATATTATGGTGGGCGTAGCTCAGTAGGTAGAGCTCCGGATTGTGATTCCGGCGGTCGTGGGTTCAAGCCCCATCGTTCACCCCAATTCCAGACCCTTCTTTTACAGGTTGTCCTGTCTATGGTGGGCGTAGCTCAGTAGGTAGAGCTCCGGATTGTGATTCCGGCGGTCGTGGGTTCAAGCCCCATCGTTCACCCCAATTCCCTGATTTTATTAAAGTTTTATATTTCTCATGCCTGCGGGTGCTTGACTCCTGACTGGGGTTTAATGAGAATGTGCGCTTTGTTTTGTCTGTGTTTGCCCCCAGAACCGGGTGGCTGACCGCCCTAAATCGGAAATCAGGCAGTTAAACTAGAGTCTCTGGTAATGATCAGAGTGCGGATTTAGTTGACGCTAAGTTTTGTGAGGCAGATTAATGCAAGTATCTATCGAATCGACGTCTAATCTTGAGCGTCGTCTGACAATCACTATTCCCGCAGAGCGTATCGATGCGGACGTCGAAAAACAGCTTAAAGATGCTGCAAAAACCGTACGTATCGATGGTTTCCGTAAAGGCAAAGTGCCTTCTAAAATCGTTAAGCAGCGTTACGGAAAAGGAATTCGTCAGGATGTACTGAGCGAAGTTATTCGTACCAGCTTCTACGAAGCGGTAACTCAGGAGAAATTGAACCCTGCTGGAACTCCTTCTATCGAGCCTACCAAGGACGAAGAAGGTCAGGATTTTGAGTTTGTTGCCACTTTTGAAGTATTCCCGGAAATCGCTCTGGCTGACTTCAGTGCCGCAGAGATCGAAAAGCAGAGCGCGGAAATTTCTAACGAAGATCTGGATAAAATGATCGATACCTTGCGCAAGCAGAAAGCTGACTGGACTACAGTAGAGCGTGCTTCCCAAGACGGTGATCGTGTAACTGTCGACTTTGAAGGTTTTGTTGACGGTGAGGCATTTGCTGGTGGTAAAGCTGAAGGCTATGAGCTGGTTCTTGGCTCCAATACCATGATTCCTGGTTTTGAGTCTGGTCTGTTGGGCGCCAAAGCGGGCGACACTCTGGATCTGAACGTCACTTTCCCAGAGCAGTACCAGTCCGAAGAGCTACAGGGTAAAGCAGCTGTATTCAAGACTACTGTACATCAGGTTGCTGAGCCTAAGCTGCCAGAATTGAATGTTGAATTCTTTAAAGACTTCGGTATCGAAGGCGAGAGTGAAGCAGATTTCCGTGCTGAAATTTCCAAGAATATGGATCGTGAGTTGAAGAATGCTCTGCGTAGCAAGCTTAAGACCCAGGTTCTTGAGTCTCTGAGCAAACTGAATCCAATCGATATTCCTTCTGCGCTGATTGATGAAGAGATTGATACTCTGCGTCGTCAGGCTGTTCAGCAGTTTGGTGGTAACCTGAAAGACTTCGATCTGAATATGCTGCCAAAAGAGCTGTTCAAAGATCAGGCAGAGCAGCGAGTTCGCAATGGCCTGCTGTTGGCGGAAGTGATTCGTGCCAATGAGATCAAAGCTGATGAAGAACGCGTTGTTGCTTTTGTTGAAGAGATGTCTTCTGCATACCAACAGCCTGAGGAAGTTCGTGCCTACTTCCTGAATGACCAGAATCAGCGTCGTCAGATTGAAGCGGTAGTGGTAGAGGATCTGGCGGTTGAAAAACTGCTGGAAAAAGCCAGTATCACTGAAACTGTTGTAAGCTATGAAGATGCTATTCGTCCGGCTGACCAAGCTGCAGCCTGATAATTATTAGCATCTGCTGTACTTAAAAAACGATAGTTGTTACAACATAAACAGTTGTAATGGCTATCGTTTTTTTCTTTAAGGAACTCACTAGGGAGAAGCTCGTAAAATGAATCCATTTCTAGAGCAAGCTGCTGCGAAAGGGCAGGATCCTATGTCTGCACTGGTCCCAATGGTTGTAGAGCAGAGTGCTCGTGGTGAGCGTGCCTACGATATTTATTCCCGCTTGTTGAAGGAGCGTGTGATCTTTCTGGTTGGTCAGGTTGAAGATCACATGGCTAATCTTGTAGTGGCTCAAATGTTGTTTCTTGAGTCTGAAAATCCCGATAAGGATATCCATCTTTACATCAACTCACCTGGTGGTGTGGTTACTGCAGGCATGGCGATTTATGACACCATGCAGTTTATTAAGCCTGATGTAAGCACCCTCTGTATTGGTCAGGCGGCCAGCATGGGCGCGCTGCTGCTTGCTGGTGGAGCAGCAGGTAAGCGTTATGCGTTACCCAATGCGCGAGTGATGATTCACCAGCCCCTCGGTGGTTATCAGGGGCAGGCGACTGATATCGAAATCCACACCCGCGAAATTCTCACAATGCGCGAAAAATTAAACCGGATCCTGTCACATCATACTGGCAAGGATATCGAGTCTATTGCGCGCGATACTGATCGTGATAATTTTATGGATGCTAATGCAGCTGCAGAATACGGTTTAGTGGACTCTGTTCTGACTCAGCGTGGCGCCTAAATGAAAAAATGAGGCTGATTGCCGAAATGTTGTTGAAATGTTTTGGTAACGGCCTCATCTTGAAGGCAGAAGCAAGTTAACGGGGAAGTCGAATGGCCGACGATACACGCAAAAAAGGCGACGATAGCAAGTTGCTCTATTGCTCTTTCTGCGGTAAGAGCCAGCACGAGGTAAGAAAGCTGATTGCAGGGCCTTCGGTTTATATCTGCGATGAGTGTGTTGACCTTTGTAATGACATCATCCGTGAAGAAATTCAGGATCAGGACCAAGGTTCTCAAGGTGAGAAGCTTCCAACTCCTAGCGAAATTAAACAGACGCTTGACGAGTATGTGATTGGTCAGGACGTTGCTAAACGCGTGTTGGCAGTGGCTGTCTATAACCACTACAAGCGCCTGCGTATGAATGATAAATCCTCTGATGTTGAGCTGGGTAAGAGCAACATTCTGATGATTGGTCCAACCGGTAGCGGTAAGACCTTATTGGCGCAGACGCTAGCTCGTATGCTTAACGTTCCTTTCACTATTGCTGATGCAACTACGCTAACTGAAGCGGGTTATGTTGGTGAGGATGTGGAAAACATCATTCAAAAGCTTCTCCAGAAGTGTGATTATGATGTTGAGAAAGCTCAGATGGGCATTGTCTATATCGATGAGATCGACAAAATTAGTCGCAAGTCTGACAATCCATCTATCACACGTGACGTTTCCGGCGAAGGGGTTCAGCAAGCGCTTTTGAAGCTGATTGAGGGTTCTGTTGCATCAGTGCCACCTCAGGGTGGAAGAAAGCATCCGCAGCAAGAATTTTTGCAGGTTGATACTTCTAATATTCTTTTCATTTGCGGCGGTGCTTTCGCAGGCCTTGAGAAGATTATTAGCGATCGCAGTGAGAAAAGCAGTATTGGTTTCTCCGCGACGGTGAAGTCAAAAGATAATAGTAAGTCTGTTTCTGAAATCCTTTTAGGTGCAGAAGCTGAGGATCTGGTCAAGTTTGGTCTGATTCCTGAGTTCGTAGGTCGTCTACCAATGGTGGCGACTCTGACTGAGCTGGATGAGGATGCATTGATTCAGATATTGGTTGAGCCCAAAAATGCTCTTACTAAGCAATATCAGAAACTTTTTGGTATGGAAGGCGCTGAGCTTGAGTTCCGAGAAGACTCGTTAAAAGCTATTGCTCAGCGTGCCATGGAGCGCAAGACTGGCGCACGTGGATTGCGCACCATTATGGAAAGTGTTCTTTTGGACACCATGTTCGAATTGCCCTCTGCTGAGAATGTTAGCAAGGTTGTCATTGATGCCTCTGTCATCAAGGGTGAGTCCAAGCCTCTGATGATTTATGAAAGCAACGACGAAAAGCGCGCATTACCTGAGTGTTAATGTTCTTCTGACACAGATATTGCATTCTTTTCCTTGAGCCCCAACGTACAGCTTTATGAAGTCATTGGGGCCTCCTTTTAGTGCCCGTCATAAGTCCGAGGTGTTTATGGAACAACATGCATCCAGTCACGACGTGACTCCGGTCACTGTGCCTTTATTACCGCTGCGGGATGTTGTTGTATTCCCGCACATGGTTATCCCTCTTTTCGTTGGGCGTGATAAATCTATCGCTGCCCTGGAGCGAGCGATGGAAGAGGAGAAAGAAATCCTTCTGGTCGCTCAGCGTGATGCCTCTGATGAAGACCCCGTATGGGAAGATCTGTTCGAAATCGGTACTGTTGCCTCCATTCTGCAATTGCTCAAACTTCCCGATGGTACCGTTAAAGTATTGGTTGAAGGTGAGTATCGTGCGCGAGTGAAATCTGTCTTTCTGGATGACACTTGCTATCAGGCGGAAGTTGAACCTCTGGAAGTCAAGGAGGTTCGAGATGCAGAGTCTCAGGTGCTGTCTCGTGCTCTGATGACTCAGTTTGAGCAGTATGTTCAGCAAAGTAAGAAAGTCCCTTCTGAAGTGGTTTCGTCTCTTTCTAATATTGAAGAGCCAGGCCGCTTGGCAGACACAATTTCCGCTCATATGAACCTTAAACTGGCTGACAAGCAAAAAGTGCTTGAGTTAGTCGATATAGTTGAGCGTGTTGAGCAGTTGATTGGGCATATGGAAGCGGAGAATGACCTGATTCAGGTTGAGCGCCGTATTCGTGGCCGAGTTAAAAAGCAGATGGAAAAGAGTCAGCGTGAGTACTATCTGAATGAGCAGATGAAGGCTATTCAGAAAGAACTGGGTGACTTGGATGATACGAGCGGCAATGAGATAGAAGATCTTAAGAGCCGTATTGAAGCTGCAGGCATGCCTAAAGAGGCTCTTAATAAGGCGATGTCTGAGCTTAATAAGCTTAAGATGATGTCGCCGATGTCTGCTGAGGCTACTGTCGTTCGGTCTTATCTTGATTGGATGCTCGGAATTCCGTGGAGTAAGAGAAGCAAAGTGCGTCATGACTTGGGTCGTGCCGAGGTTGTTTTGAATGAAGATCATTACGGTCTTGATGAAGTTAAAGACCGTATTCTTGAGTATCTTGCTGTTCAGCAGCGTGTGAAAAAAATCAAAGGCCCCGTGCTTTGTTTGGTTGGGCCTCCAGGTGTAGGTAAAACTTCTCTGGGGCAATCGATTGCGCGTGCTACGAATCGTAAATATGTTCGTATGGCGTTAGGTGGTGTGAGAGACGAAGCTGAAATTCGTGGTCACCGTCGAACTTATATTGGCTCCATGCCCGGTAAATTGGTTCAGAAACTCTCTAAAGTGGGTGTTAAAAATCCACTGTTCCTGCTTGATGAGATCGACAAGATGGGAATGGATCACCGTGGTGATCCTGCGTCAGCTCTGCTTGAAGTGCTTGATCCTGAACAGAACAACTCCTTCAATGACCACTACTTGGAAGTGGACTTTGATCTTTCTGATGTCATGTTTGTTTGTACGTCAAACAGCATGAATATTCCTGCGCCTTTGTTGGATCGTATGGAAATTATCCGTATTCCTGGATACACAGAAGATGAAAAACTAAACATCACTAAGCGATATCTGCTACCTAAGCAGATGAAAAATAATGGCCTTAAGGACGCTGAGCTGGAAGTTAGCGATGACGCGATTCTTGAGTTGATTCGTTATTATACTCGCGAAGCGGGTGTGCGCGGTCTTGAGCGTGAGGTTGCCAAGCTTTGCCGTAAGGTTGTTAAAGCCCGTCTCCTTAAGAAAATTGAAGAAGATACCTTGGTTGTAACTTCAGAAGTGCTTGAAGAGTATAACGGTGTTCACAAGTTCAATTATGGTCGTGCAGATGACAATGATCAGATTGGTCAGGTCAATGGTCTGGCCTGGACTCAGGTGGGTGGTGACATTCTTCGTATTGAGTGTGCAGTAACCCCAGGTAAAGGTCGTGTTGTTAAAACCGGTTCACTGGGTGATGTCATGCAGGAGTCTATCCAGGCAGCGATCACCGTGGTGCGTTCACGCTCTAAAGCGTTGGGTATCAAAACTGATTTCCATGAAAAGCAGGATATCCATGTGCACGTACCTGAAGGGGCTACTCCTAAGGATGGGCCAAGTGCTGGTATTGCCATGTGTACCGCGATGGTGTCATCACTGACGCAGATCCCGATCAAAGCTGATGTAGCTATGACCGGTGAAATTACGCTTCGTGGTCAGGTGCTGCCAATTGGTGGTCTCAAGGAAAAGCTTCTTGCAGCTCACCGTGGTGGTATTAAAACTATCGTTATTCCTGAGGAAAATAAGCGTGATCTGAAGGAAATTCCTGACAACATCAAGGCAGAGCTTGAAATCCATCCTGTGAAATGGATTGATGAAGTTTTGGCGATTGCTTTGCAGTATCAGCCGCATCCCGATGATAAGGATGCACAGGAGACTGCCGATCATTCAGCTAAAAATAAGGAAGCAGATCAGGATGGCGACGGAAGTCAACGTCCAAGTACGCACTAAAATCGCTACAGGCCGCATGAATACTAGCTTGACACTGATTCGGCGGCCTTGGTATAAAAGGATCTGCCTGTTCCAGACCTATAAATACATAAAAGAATATCTACGAAACTTCGAAGGGGATAAACGTGAACAAATCTGAACTGATCGATGCTATCGCTGCCTCTGCTGACATTCCTAAAGCAGCAGCTGGTCGTGCTCTTGATGCAATGATCGATGCTGTGACCGATGCTCTGAGCAAGGGTGATTCTGTCGCACTGGTTGGTTTTGGTACTTTTGGTGTTAAAGAGCGTGCTGCTCGTACTGGCCGTAACCCACAGTCTGGTGCTCCGATCGAGATCGCTGCTGCCAATGTGCCTAACTTCAAACCCGGTAAAGCGCTGAAAGACGCTGTTAACGGTTAATAATTCTGAATGTCTGGATTGATAATCTGGGCATTTTTGAGAAAGCCGGTCGCAACGGTGGTAAAGAATGCCGACCGGACAGGCGGATAAAACGCTGGTTATGATGTCCGGCTTCTCATCAGAAAGAGCGCATTCTCCAGAGTGCGCTTTTTTTTTATCGAATGGTTATGACTGTGCTTGCCGGTAAATTACTGACAGCGACGTTCAAGATTATTTAACACTCCGGCAGAGTGGGGGCCCCATGCTGCAATCTATACGCGATAAGTCGACAGGTATTCTTACCAAGGTCATTATCGGTTTCATCATCTTTGTTTTTGCCATTTTTGGCGTCGAGTCCCTGATCTCATTGGCGAATAGTGAACCTGTTCCAGCGACGGTCAATGGTGATGACATTAAGACTCAGGAGCTAAACCAAATGGTCGAGCTTCAGCGTCGTCAGCTGTATAACCGCTACGGTAGTAATGTGGATCCAGCGATGTTGCAGCCAGGTCGTCTGCAGGCTGTTGCTCTCAATCGTCTGATCCAGGAAAAGCTGTTGATCCAGGAAGCAGAGAAGCGTGGCTTGATGGTTTCTGATTCCATGGTCGACCAAATGATCGTTATGGCGCCTGATTTTCAGGTGGACGGTAAGTTTGATCAGCAGCGTTATCAGCAGGTACTAGCTAATGTTGGGCTGACGCCCTCCAGCTATCACCAGATGATGAAGAAAAACCTGCTTATCGGCCAGTTGGAAGACACTATTGGCGAGTCTGCCTTTGTTATGCCATCTGAACTTGATGCCATCATGGCGCTCAATAATCAGTTGCGTGATATTAAGTATCAGGCTTTTACCTTGAACGACTATCTGGGCAAGGTAAGTCCTTCTGACGAGCAGTTGCAGGCCTACTACAATGACCATAAATCAGATTTTATGGCTCCTGAGGAAGTGGCTGTAAACTATATTGAGCTTGATAAGGCATTGTTGACCAAAGATGTCACTGTTGACGAAGCTCAGGTGCAATCGGATTACGACGCCGAGGTTAAGCGCTTAAAAGGCCAGAAAAATCATGATATCGCACATATTCTGATCGCTGTTAATGACGGCCGTGATGATGCAGAAGCAAAGAAACGTGCTGAAGAAGTCGAGCAGAAGCTTAAGTCTGGAGAGGGCTTTGCCGCTCTTGCCAAAGAGTACTCTGATGATGACGGCAGTAAGGATGATGGTGGTGAGTTAGGCACTGTGCAGCCTGGTGTCCTTGGTGATGCTCTGGACAAAGCGATCGCTACTATGAAGCCCGGGGACATCTCAAAGCCAGTGAAGAGCGATTATGGCTATCATATCGTCAAACTGGTTTCTCTCACTGATAAAGAGATTCCTACTTTTGATCAGTTGAAGCCTAAACTTGAGCAGCAACAACGCGATGCAAAAGCTGCTCAGTTGTTTGGCGACAAAGCGGATCAGTTAGCTGATCTGGTCTTTAGCTCAAGCGATTTGCAAGAGCCAGCCAAAGAGCTCGGACTTAGTGTTCAGAAGGCGCCTTTGTTTAGTCGAGATAATGCACCTGGGGTTCTTAATAACGCTAAAGTGTTGGATAAGGTGTTTAGCCCTGACTTTATTGATGAGGGTGTAAACAGCGATCCAATTCAGGTAGGTACTGACCATATTGTGGTTGTGCGTATTGCTGATCATCAGGCGAGCCGACAGCTGGGCTTTGATGAGGTCAAAGAGCAGGTCACTGAGGTGGTTAAGCGTCAGCAGGCGACCGATCTGGCCAAGAAAGATGCCAAAGCGGCTGAAGAGTCGGCCCAGGCGAGTCCGGAAATAGTGCAGGACTGGCAGACTAAAGCTAATCTTTCGCGCTCTACTGCTGAGGATCAGGCGCTGGCTAAAACTGTTTTCGCGATGCCTAAGCCTGAAGACGGTAAGCCAAGTTTTACTGTTGTGACGACTGCCAAGGGTGATATTTGGACTGTGGCTTTGACGAGTGTTCAGCAAAAAGCGAACGCGTTACCGAAAGAGCAGTTACAAGGCATTACCAGTTACATGGCAAATCAGGAAGGCTCTCAGGCTTTCCAGGCTTTTGTTAATGACCTGAGAAGTAAGGCTAAAATCGAAACACGTTAAGTGGTTGGTTTTAAGTGTTTGAAAGCCGGCTTGGTAAAAACCAAGCCGGCTTTTTATTGGCTGATGTTGATAGCCTGAGTGGAGCTTTTGAGCCTTGCTCAAAGAAGTGATTTTTTACCTAGCTGCTGGTTTAACGCCCAGTGCAAATGTTCGGCAAGAACGTCGCTAGCGAGTTCTAGCCGTTGTTCCAAGGCTTTCACTGTTGCAGCGTCATAGGGAGCATTGCCCAAGGCCACACTCAGGTTTCGCTGCCAGTTTGCATAGCCGGTACGTCTGATGGGAGAGCCTTCGGTGTATTTCAGGAATTCCTCTTCTGTCCACTGGAAGAGAGTTAATAGCTTGGTTTTATCCAGCGCATGTCGTGGCAAGAAGTCTTCTTCCCGTGTCGCTTTTGCAAATCGATTCCATGGGCAGACGAGTTGGCAGTCATCGCATCCATAGATCCTGTTTCCCATTAGGGGGCGTAGCTCTTCCGGGATGACACCGTTAAATTCTATTGTTAGATAGGAGATACAGCGTCTTGCGTCCAGCACCCCTGGAGCAGGAAAAGCTTTAGTAGGGCACAGATCAAGGCAGGCACTACATTTGCCGCAGTGATTCTTATGCCTGTCCTCATTGGGTTTGAAGGGAAGTGTGGTGAATAGCTCTCCTAGGAAGAACCAGGATCCTGCCTTGCGGTTCATGACCAATGTATTTTTCCCCACCCAGCCAAGCCCAGCCTGCTCTGCAACAGGTCGCTCCATAACCGGTGCACTATCGACAAAAGCCCGATACCCAAAAGCACCGAGTCTTTCTTCAATACGCTTACCGAGTTGAGTGAGTCGCTTTCGAATCAGCTTATGATAATCCCGCCCTAGTGCGTAACGAGAGATATACGCCTTATCTGGACTATTGAGAATTTTCACAGACTCAGTTTCAGCCGGAAGATAGTCCATACGAAATGAGAGGATACTGAGGGTGCCTGCAACTAGCTGCTCCGGGTGGCTTCGTAGCTCATGGTTACGCTCCAGATAATCCATTTCACCGTGGTAACCGGCATTAATCCAGCGTTCCATCGCTTCAGGATGGTCGCCCAAGTGCACGGAGCTGACCCCCATATCCTGAAAGCCTAACTCTTCTGACCAAGCACGAATTTCATCCAGTAGCTCTTCTAGCTCCTGATCACTCAGCACGGTACGTTCATAGTGTGTATCTGGCATGGTTCCTTGGGTGTTTGATCTACTTTCAGGCAGGGTGCAAACCGTAAGTATATCAAGCGTAATACTGGTTTAGTGCTCTCAATTAATCCACTGATTCTAAGGAGTCGATAATGGCGCAGTGAGGGGAGTGATTGCCTTGGCATTGATCAATCAGGGTATCCAGTGATTGTCGCATTTGGGTAAGGCGATGAATTTCCTGATCGAGTTCTTCTATACGCCGTTGAGCAACTTCTTTGACGCTGGCGCTGGCCCGGAGAGGATTATTGTAGAGAGCCAGAAGATCGCGGCATTCATCCAGCGTGAACCCAAGGCTTCGAGCTCTTTGTATGAATCCAAGCTGGCGAAGGTCTGCATCAGTGTAGCGACGATAGCCGTTTTCGGCGCGTGCCGTTGGGGAAATTAGCCCTATGCTCTCATAGTAGCGGAGAGTCTTGGCGGAGAGGCCGGTTTGTTTAGCAACATCGCTGATTTTCATGGAATTTCACTATCATAGTTGCCGGGAAAGGGGCTTTCCCGGCAGAGTGGTTAACTCTCAGTTCCTGGCCTTCCAGCGTTGAAGCAGAAGAGCATTCGTCAGCACGATTACACTGCTACAGGCCATGGCAGCACCTGCAATAGCAGGACTTAAGAGGCCGAAGGCCGCCAGTGGAATACCAATAATGTTAAAAATGAAGGCCCAGAACAGATTCTGTTTAATCTTATTGCGAGTCAGTCGGCAGATTTCAAGCGCTGCGGCCACAAGCGCTGGCTGAGGGCGTATCAATGTAATTGCAGCGCTTTCGCGAGCCACATCGGTCCCGCTGCCCATTGCAATGCCGATATCAGCCTGAGCCAGTGCAGGGGCATCGTTAATTCCATCGCCGACCATAGCAATGTGTAACCCTTGAGACTGGGCTTCCTTTATTACGCTGACTTTATCGGCTGGAAGTAGCTCGCCTTTTGCATTATCGATAGAAAGCTCAAAGGCCAGACTTTCAACAACAGGGTTGCGATCACCACTTAGCAGGCCTGTTTTAAGCTGACGCTCGTGCAAGGCTTTAATAGCGCCGGCGCTGTCATCACGCGCCTGATCTTCAAGAACATAACTGCCCACCCATTGCTGATTCATTGCAACATGAACCAGACTGCCGGGACGCTGAGTGAGTGCTTGCAGCCGGGCGTCTTCCGGAATTCGGATGCTCAGTTCTTTAAACCAGCTCTGGCTACCCGCCATAATGGTTTGGCCCTGATATATCCCTTCAACACCTTTGCCCGCACGGGCCTTGAAAGATTCAATCCCCGTCGCTTTGATTTGCTGATCTGCGGCATAGGTGACAAAGGCTTTGGCCAGCGGATGTTCACTGCTGCTCTGTAAAGCTGCAGTGGCTGCCAGTGCATGCTCATCTTTAAAGTAAGTTTCAGTGACTGTTGGTTGCCCGCGCGTAAGAGTGCCGGTTTTATCGAAAAACACCCAGTCAATTTTCTGAGCTGCTTCCAACACGTTCAGATCCCGGATAAGAATTCCCTGGCGAGCCGCTACTCCTGTGCCTGCGAGCAGGGCTGCAGGAGTGGCAAGTCCAAGTGCACAGGGGCAGGCAATCACAAGAACCGATACAGCTGCCAGCAGTGCTGGCTCAAAGTCGTACCCTAATGTCAGCCATGTAATAAGAGTGATAAAAGCTATCGCCAATACTGCGGGGACAAATATAGCGCTGACTCTGTCAACGAGTTGTTGTACGGGAGCTTTGCCTGCCTGCGCCTGCTCAACCAGATGAATGATTTTTGATAATGCTGTGTCTTTACCAAGCGCAATCGCTTCAATCTCCAGTGTTCCGCTACCATTCATGCTGCCGGTAATGACCTTATCACCACTCGAGCGGAGTTGTGGCTCGCTTTCACCAGTAATGAGAGCTTCATCAAGTTCGCTCTCGCCTTTAATAACCTTGCCATCGACGGGAATAGTCTCGCCGGGGCGAACCTGAATACGGTCACCCTGTTGAACTTCAGCAATCGCCAGTTCACTCCAGCTATCCTCTTTCCAGACCCTTGCCTTCTGTGGTTTCAGAGAGAGCAAGGCGTCCAGCGCGGACGCTGTTTTTCGCTTTGCACGTTCTTCAAACCATTTACCGAGGCTGATAAGTGTCATCACCAGAGCGCTGGACTCAAAATAGAGGCCACCTCCAGATCCCGCTAACCAGTGATAGAGACTGTAAAAGAAGGCAGCGGAAGTTCCTAAAGCGACAAGCACATCCATGTTGGCATAGCCCGATTTGAGCGCGTGGTAGCTGCCTCGATAAAAGCGATAGCCCAAGACGGCCTGAATCGGAAGGGCAAGAAGAAACTGCTCAAGTGCTGGAAAAGGGTGAACTAATCCAAGCATGGGTGATACCAGTGGGATACAAAGGACTATTGCCGCCAGTAACAGGTATCCGGATTGCAGCCAGGGTTTTTTATGCTCTTTGATGTCGTTCTCAGGGGATGGCGCTGAAGTGGAGGCCAAAGAATAACCTAAAGCTTTGATGCTGTTACGCAGCTCAGTCTGGTCAAAAAGGCTTTCCAGGGCCTCAATATATACCTTGCCTGTAGCCAGATTTACGCTGACCTTGAGTACTCCTGAAAGGTCAGCCGCCGCGTGCTCAACTTTGCTGACGCAGCTCGCACAATGCATACCTTCCACTACAAATTCGTAACTCTGTGGCTGCACCTTGTAGCCCAAACCATCAATGGCGTTGATGGCATCCTGAATTCCCTTCGCGTTGGCAGGTCTTATAGTCGCGCGGTTGAGCGCAATGTTGACTTCAGCAGTTTCGAGACTGGAAAGCTCATTGAGAGTTCTTTCCACCTTTCGAGCGCAACCTGCGCAATGCATTCCAGTGATATCGAGAGCAACGGGGTTACTCATGTGGCATCTCCTGAAAGTTAGGTGCTTACTTTTCCGCACCGTTTGGTAATGGGTTACCTTCAGGATAAACCTTCCAGTAAATGGAAGGTAAAGTGCAGGGTTTGCTTAATGTTCGAACAGATGATGTTCTAATGTTTTCCAGGCCTGCTGTAATTGATGGAAGTGCTCTGCATCGCCTCCTTTGTCAGGATGAGCTTGCTGAATGAGCCGGCGGTATTGCTTCAAGTACTCAGGCCGGGCACTACTTTGAGGCTGTTCTATAGGCAGTTTAAGTGTGGACAGAGCTTCTTCTATTGCCATGGCTGGCTTTTCATGACGAAAGAACTGGCTAAAAGCCGTTGATAGCAAGGCTTCGACATCGGCCTGCTGAGTATGAAAATGGGTTTCCCAGTCCAAATAATACTCGCGTAACTTATCGGTTTGAGAAATCGCATTCTGCTGATGGGTAAGAGACTGATACTCAATACAGAGTGTATGAATGCTTAGATGTGCCTGGTGTTGATTTAGCATTTCATCGCTCAGGCGATAAAGCGTGTGGAATAATGCGAAGTGGGTCTGGAAGAGGGCAAGCGCGGGGCTTAGGGGGAGGTCAAAGCCTCTCTCCCGCAGGGCTGCTATTAAAGCAAACTCTGTGTAGCGGTTGCCCGATTGAAGCAGCTCGGTGAGGGCGTCGCGAAGTGGTAAGTAGTAGATATCATCCATGGAGCTATCCTGCTATGTCCGTTATGGCATAGCAAGGATAAGGTTTCTGGAAAGCTTGCTTTGTTAGTGGTTGGCTTGGGGGATTTTGACAATCGCACCTTTGCCTATGCCCTCAAATCCACGGACTTTCCATTCATGCTGGGGCGCTTCCTGGCTCAGGGTTTCAGCAATATAGCGGGTGAGCTCTTCCACAGTGGTGTCATAGTCAATGATTTCGCAGCGGTCACGCGGAAGGCTGACACTGAAAGCGCCTTGGTTTGCCTCATAGGCAAAGTGGAAATGGGTCTCATCCTGGCCTGTAAGATCTTCTCGTGTGCCAAGATAAATATCTTTCCAGCGCTGGCTCCAGCATTCTTCTGTGGTGCTATCACGGACGCCATCTCGCCAGATTTGCAGCGTTGAGCGGTGACCGTGAACGATACGCTGGCAGTTGCCATCGTGTTTCTTCAGACCATGGCTGTAACGGTAGAAGCTGCCTTTGCCTTGTTCTTCTTCAAGGGTTATTCGTACATCATTAAGGTTGGCAGGCAAGTGTGCTTTCAAGACGCGTTCAATATGGCGAGCAATCGTTTCTTCCGTGAGCTTCTCTACTGGAATGAGTGAATATGCCTGCGCAGGGCCTGAGGTTTTTAGTCCAAAAGCTGGGACAATAATCGTCACGCTGGCCTGATCGGTTCTGGTGATCTGCACTGCCGGGTTTTGCTCAGGCACCAGCAAAGTATGATCGAGTGATTGGTCGATAAGACGCTTGATCAGCTTTTTGACGTTGCCGAAATCCAGCAGCATGCTTTGTTCGTCAAGGTCGCCATCCAGCTCGATATTCACCTGCCAGCTGGCACCACATACGCCGTCAGTATCGTCCAGAAATGAGCAGTCCAGAACGGTGAGGTTGTCGACAAAAAGAGTCAGTGCCATCAGTCAATGCCAATAAATTTGTGTGTCTGCAGGCTGAGATGCCACTGGGGATTAGCCAGACAATACGCAACTGCTCCACGAGTATTCTGTGATTGCTGTTCGTTATCCATGGGCTGCAGATAGAAATGAGTAAAATCGAGATCGGTAAAGCGTTCCGGCATTGCCAGGGGTTGTGGGTAGACTAACTTCAGCTCATCGCCGCGGGTTTGCACGATGGGAGCATCCGCTTTCGGGCTGATGCATATCCAGTCGATACCCTCAGGGGCTGGCAGCGTACCATTGGACTCGATAGCAATTTCAAATCCGCGCTGGTGAAAAGCATCAATAAGCGCCGAGTCCAGCTGCAGTAGTGGCTCGCCGCCGGTACAAACAACATACTTCTTTCCCTGGGTCGTAATTGGCCAGAGCAAGTCAATATGTTGCGCCAGAGCACCGGGCGATTCAAAGCGGCCACCATTCTGACCATCGGTACCAATAAAGTCGGTATCGCAGAACGTGCACACCGCTTCAGCACGGTGTGCTTCCTTACCGGACCACAAATTGCAGCCGGTGAAACGACAGAAAACGGCGGGGCGTCCCGCGTGGGCGCCTTCACCTTGAAGCGTATAGAAGGCTTCTTTGATGCTGTAGACCTTCGCCATGGACTTATTCGTACTCCAGCGGGTCTTTTACGCCATTAAGCTCAAAGGCTTCCAGTCGTTCCTGGCAGGAGCCGCACTTGCCGCAGGCTTTTTCACGACCGTTGTAGCAGGTCCAGGTCTGGCTATAGTCAAGGCCCATGCGTAATCCGTCGGCAAGAATATCAATCTTGTTGCCCTGCAGATAAGGACTGACGATATCTACCGGCTCAAAATTGGCAATCTGAGAGACATCGTTCATCTTCTCAACAAACTCGGGACGGCAATCTGGATAAATGGTGTGATCACCGGAGTGGGCGCCATACATCACCTGCCGTGCGCCAATGGAAACAGCGTAGCCAATCGCCAGGGACAGAAGAATCATGTTGCGGTTGGGAACGACGGTCGACTTCATATTGTCTGCCGCGTAGTGGCCTTCAGGGATATCAATGTCGTCCGTCAGGCTGGAACCAGCGAGCAGCGTGTTAATGGCGCGAATATCTACCAGTTTTAGCGTTAGGCCATTGGCATCACACACTGACTGAGCAGCATCGAGCTCGCGAGAGTGTCGCTGACCATAATTGAAGGAGAGAGGATAAACCTCATAGCCTTCACGCAATGCACGGTGCAATACCGTGAAGGAGTCCATTCCTCCAGAGTAAATAACAACAACTTTGTCTTTCATGGACACCTCGGTCTTGCCAGCAGCCTCTCTTTTGGAGATCGATCACAGAAGCATCAGTGAACGTAAGTTCGCAGTCTGAAAAAGAGGCGCTTGATAAAAGCCGAGCATTATAGTCACTTTTATCATGCTTTATAAGAGAGGCGAGGCTAGACGGTCTGTCTTTGGCGCTGAGCTTAGGTGCTGAATAAGTTGGGGTGTGGGCAGGCCTGTGCCTGCCGAGTGCTTAAGCGGTCGTGACGCGGTTTCTGCCTGCATGCTTGGATTCATACAAGGCGCTATCCGCTTTCTCAATCCAATGGGAGGTTTCCATCTCGGCTGTCAGCTGAGCGACGCCAAGGCTTACTGTGTAGGAGATTGCCTCACCATCCACGGTGACGCTGTGCTTTTCAATCTGCTTTCGCAGCCGTTCTGCAAAGAACTGTCCACCGGCGATATCAGTATTCACCAGCACCACGGCAAATTCTTCACCGCCGTAGCGGCCTGCAAAATCGGTATTTCTCAGGCACGCTCGCAAAATGCGGCTGGTCTGACGAATGACCTCATCACCTGCAGGATGGCCGTAGGTATCGTTCACTTTTTTAAAGTGGTCAATGTCCATCATTACCAGCACATGAGGTTCATTGGTGCGCTTGAACCGCTGGACCGTACGGTTAATCTCTTTTTCCAAATGTCCGCGGTTAAAGAGTCGGGTCAGGGCATCCGTACGGCTAATGGCTTCAAGGTCATTATTGGCTGCCTTTAAGGCCACCTTGTTGGTCGCTGCATCCGTCATATCGTAAATCATGATGCAGGCATGGTTGATCTTGCCGTCCAGACCCGCCAATGGGATCAGCGTGGCATTTTGGTACATGTAGTCTGCCTGCCCTGTGATGGGCTGATAGGTTGGGAACGGGAAAATATAAGGTCGTTGTTCCCAGGTTGAAAAAGCCTTATTCCCCAGGTTGAAGATCATATTCAGCTGGCGGCTCAGCCACTCATGGGGCATATCCGGGTAGATGGAAGACAATACTTGTCCGCGTACCACTTCAGGTTTCATGCCGCTATGGTTTTCCATAAAGCCATTCCATAGGGACACTTTTTGTTCACGGTCGATGACTACCAGACCCACGTCCAGCGTCTGTAGCATGTTGACCATCCAATGGAATTCTTCGAACTCTTTGTCGTGATTCTCGGACATGTCGTTATTCCATGATTAGACTTACGCGGCTGTTCAACGCCGGAACGGATTGCGGTGTGAAAAGCAGCAGAAGATCACAAGTGATCGGCTGATTTTCCAGATCGTAGCTGATTTCAATCGCCAGAAGCTGCTGAGATTTTTGACGGATCTTGGCGACAAGATCGGCAATGCTGCAGTGTTGTCCCAGTACGACAGGATGGCCTTGGCTAAACTCGATATCCAGCTGCTCAGCAATACCTTTAAGGCATACGCTAATCAGAATGTTGGCCATATCCATCAGTACATCGAGGCTATCGGTCTCAGACAGCGGCACCTGATAATTCATCAACTGACCAACGTTACTAAAGTCAGAATCAGCAAACAGCAGCATGGCCTCACCAGAGATGCCAGAACCGATGAAACCCTGGCAAACGGCTGAGAGGGATTGCTGTTCCGACACCGCTTCAAGTGCCATCTGTATTTCACTGGGTTCAATGAAGCTGACGCGCGGTACGGGGAGCTTGATAAATACATTCAGCAGGCGGGCCAGTTTATCGGCTGCCTGACCCATGGCCACGTTCACCACTTCGCGATAGCTGTCCTGCAAATCTACGGTGATATTAGCGTAATCAGAGGTGGCTGCTGGCGCACCTGCCGAGGCCTCAAAACCCAAACCGCTTAATGTGCTCTCAAGAAGGGCAGGAGCGGCAGGTTTCTTGATAAAGGCGCGTGCGCCAAGCGACATCACACGATTATGCGCCTCAGGTTGAATATCGCCGGAGACCACAATGACATCCAGGTCCACTCCCTGAGCCTTGAGATGTTCCAGAACCTGATAACCATCCAGCTCTGGCATGGTTAAGTCCAGGAACATCAAATCAACCGGATTGGCTGCGATGAAGTCGACCGCTTCCTGGCCATTAGTGGCGAAGTTCACTTCGCGTGCCAGCCCGTCGGGTAGCGATTTGGCCATTTGCTTGCGCGCAAGTGCGGAGTCATCGCAAATCAGAACCGAGTAGGTCATTGTCTCTCCTAACTGTGGTCGGCCATGTGAGAGAAAAGGTAAAGTGCCGCACAATGTGACAGGTGTGCCTTACATACTTGCAGAATGGCTAACCCGTTCATCTTAATCAACCCCATAACGTCATAGTGTTTATTAAATGTCCCTCGTGACAGCAATAAGTGGATTTCCGCCACTATTTGTTCGGCATTAGAGAGTGGTGGTCGATAGACTTTTCAGGATGTGGCTGGGGATGCTCGGCAGATCCAAATTTCAGAGGTTTCAGGTTGTCATCGTTTGAGCTTATTCAAGGCTGGATTCTGACCCGCTCATCAAGTGATGTGAGCGGTAAACTCATGCTTGAATACTGGCTTCGGCGTGAGCAGCGTTGCTGGTGCTGGCGGGTAACAGACCAGGAAGCTGTTTTCTTTTTCCGTTCGCAAGATGAACTGGCCGTTAAGCAGGCGTTGTCATCACATAAGGACTGGCGAGTTGAGCCGCTATCTCTCAAGGATTTTGACGGAAATGCGGTGAGTGGTTGCTACTTTCGTTCATTGGCGGGGTGGTATCGTGGTCGAGAGGCATTGAAGTCTGCTGGCATTGAGATGATGGAAGAGGATATTCGTCCGCAGGATCGCTTCCTAATGGAGCGGAATATTCGCTTTGGCGTTGAGGTGCTGGTCGAGGGAGTGGCCGACTCCGCTCAGTTTCCGTACTTTTACAGCAGCCGAGCACGGCCTGCGACGATTCAAGCCGATGTGCGTTGGCTTTCTCTCGATATCGAAACCACGATGGATGCCAAACGTCTCTTTAGTATTGGCCTGCATATGCAGAACGATGACACCTTGCTGGTTCTTCGTGATGCCCCAGAGCGCTTTCAACCGCCCGAAGAGGCTACCGTAGAGTGGTTCTCGGATGAGGGCTCCTTACTTTTGCGTCTCAATGAGTATCTTTGCCAACAAGATCCCGATGCCATTCTGGGTTGGAATATCGTTGGCTTTGATATCAGCGTTTTGCAGCGTTGTTACCAGCGCCAAAAAATCCCCATGCTTTGGGGGCGGGATGATCATGAGTTAAACCTCAGGCAACGCCAGTCAGGGCAAATGGCCTTCCTGGATATCGGTGGGCGTATTGTGCTCGATGGGATCGATACCCTGCGAGGCGCAACCTGGCATTTTGAGAGCTTTTCCCTCAACTATGTTTCCAGTCAGTTGCTTGGTAGAAAGAAGCTGATTCATGAAGATGAGGAGCGCGGTCAGGAAATCTCCCGCCTGTTTCATGAGGATATAGAGGCGTTGCTGGCCTACAACCTGGAAGACTGCAAGCTGGTCGCTGATATCTTCGATTACGCCGCGTTATTACCTTATTTGGTTGAGCGGGCAGAACTGACGGGATTGCCCCTCGACCGTGTCGGTGGTTCTCAGGCCGCTTTTGACTATCTCTATTTACCCAAACTACACCGCAAAGGTCGTGTCGCTCCGGTCTATGCCTCCGGTAATGCGGAGGTTGATAGTCCCGGCGGCTTTGTCATGAGCTCACAGCCTGGATTGTATGACAACGTTTTGGTTTTCGATTTTAAAAGCCTGTATCCCAGCATAATCCGCACCTTTTGTATTGATCCGCTCGGCATGGTTGAAGGGCTGTCCGGTGATTATAAAAAGGACTCACTGGTGGATGGTTTTAATGGTGCCGTTTTTCATCGTCAGAAGCATTTGCTGCCCGATATTGTGGCTGAATGCTGGAAAGCACGAGATCACGCAAAAGAGCAGGGCAATAAGCCGCTTTCGACTGCTATAAAAATCATCATGAATGCCTTTTATGGGGTTTTGGGATCTCCCCTGTGTCGGTTTTTCGATCGACGGTTATCTGGCTCAATTACTTTGCGTGGACATGAGATTCTGCACCTGAGTAAGGAGTGGTTTGAGCGCCAAGGCTTGACCGTCATCTACGGTGACACTGACTCACTATTTGTGCATGTCGGCGACAGTATTCGCGGTGAAGCCGCCGTCAGTCAGGGGAAAGAGCTGGCCCAGGCACTTAATCAATGGTGGGAAGGGCAGCTGCAAAGCCGATTCCAGTTACGCAGTTATCTTGAGATCCAGTTTGAAGTGCACTATCAGCGCTTTTTAATGCCCACGATTCGGGGCAGCGAGGAGGGTAGTAAGAAACGTTATGCCGGACTGGTCAGAAACGAAGCGGCCCAAGAACATCGGCTGGTTTTCAAGGGGCTCGAATCCGTGCGCTCGGATTGGACGCCGTTTGCTCAGCGTATTCAGCGGGAGCTGTATGAAAGAGTTTTTCTTAAGCAACCTTACCGGAGCTGGTTACGACAACAGGTTGATTCCCTGCTGAAGGGAGTTTTCGATGAAGAGCTGGTTTATCGCAAGAGGCTGCGGCGTTCTATGGACGAGTATCAGCGTAATGTACCGCCTCAGGTACAGGCTGTTCGAAAACTTGCAGAACTGAAGCAGCGTCAGGGAGAGCAGTGGCATGCCGAGCGGGGGTATCGGATCGCTTACGTGTTCACCCTAAACGGCGCCGAGCCTTTGAGTCATCTCACTGCGGCCGTTGATTATCAGCGATATCTGGATAAGCAGCTTGTTCCTGTGGTGGATTCCATTCTCTTGTTTCTCGGAGATTCCGCAGAAAAGTGCCTCTCGAATCAACCAGATCTGTTTGATCAATAAGCCCGCAGCTTTAGCGTATTGCCGTGGTCGGCAGGGCGCTTTTACTAATGAGAAACTCTAAACAACAGCGGGCAAAACCTGGAATATCCATTCCCAGATTCTGCCCGTAATGATCGAAGATTCGATCCAAAGGGGATGATGTGAAACTCTGTTTCAGAGCCTCATTGATTATATAGTGATCAGTTGTTCGCGGCTCAAGTCGGAAGTTTTTAATGGCACCGTCGCTAAGTGAGATGACGTCATACAGTCATTGGCTTCTTCCCAATTAATTCCTCTGTATTGCTGGTGAGGGAAAGTGGTGATTGCTATAATCCGCCCTCCGTCGCACTTGGTTTGTGCGCGTAAATCCATTGTTCTGGCGGCAATTAGGTCGCCAACATCAAGTCATTGTCTTACGTGGCCCATCGTAGGGGTCACCACTGAGCCTAAGGACCTTACACATGCCTGTTATTACCCTTCCCGACGGCAGTCAGCGTCAATTTGATAATCCTGTTAGCGCTTATGATGTGGCTTCCAGCATTGGAGCTGGTCTCGCGAAAGCAACAGTTGCCGGTAAAGTTGACGGCCGTTTAGTCGATG
The DNA here is from genome assembly GCF_046614695.1 of Pokkaliibacter sp. CJK22405. Lineage (NCBI taxonomy): Bacteria > Pseudomonadati > Pseudomonadota > Gammaproteobacteria > Oceanospirillales > Balneatrichaceae > Pokkaliibacter > Pokkaliibacter sp. CJK22405. The sequence goes on along the minus strand of NZ_JBKKHQ010000009.1, from coordinate 53,937 downwards.
CGTGCGACGTTATTGATCATGATGCGACGCTGCAGATCATTACGCCAAAAGATGAAGAGGGCGTGGAGATTATTCGCCACTCCTGCGCGCACCTGATCGGGCATGCGGTAAAACAGCTGTATCCAACGGCTAAAATGGTCATCGGTCCGGTGATCGATAATGGCTTTTACTATGACATCGCTTATGAGCGTCCCTTTACCCCGGACGATCTGGCCGCGATTGAAGCTCGCATGCAAGAGCTGATTGCCAAAGATTACGACGTTATCAAGAAAGTAACTCCTCGTGCAGATGTCATTTCCGTATTTGAGTCCCGTGGGGAAGAGTACAAGCTGCGTCTGGTGGAAGACATGCCGGATGAGCAGGCAATGGGTCTTTATTATCACGAAGAATACGTGGATATGTGCCGCGGTCCCCATGTACCTAACACGCGCTTCCTGAAAGCGTTCAAACTAACCAAAATTTCCGGTGCATACTGGCGTGGTGACTCAAAGAATGAGCAGCTACAGCGTATCTACGGCACTGCGTGGGCTGACAAGAAAGAACTGAAAGCCTATCTGCAGCGTCTGGAAGAAGCTGAAAAGCGTGATCACCGCCGTATTGGCAAGCAACTTGATCTTTTCCATACTCAGGAAGAAGCGCCAGGTATGGTGTTCTGGCATCCTAATGGTTGGAATATCTGGCAGAGTATTGAGCAATACCTTCGTGGTAAGCAGCGCCGTCGTGGCTATCTGGAATTGCGTACTCCTCAGGTCGTAGAGCGGACCTTGTGGGAAAAGTCCGGCCACTGGGACAAGTTTAAAGAACAGATGTTCACCACGCATTCAGAAGAGCGTGATTTTGCGATTAAACCCATGAACTGCCCATGTCACGTTCAGGTGTTTAATCAGGGGCTAAAAAGCTATCGTGAACTGCCACTGCGTTTTGCTGAATTTGGTTCCTGTCACCGCAATGAGCCCTCTGGCGCGCTGCATGGCATTATGCGTGTGCGTGGCTTTACGCAGGATGACGGCCACATTTTCTGTGCTGAAGACCAGATCCAGTCCGAAGTATCCGAGTTCATTGACTTCCTTCATGAGGTTTATGCTGATTTCGGTTTTGATGAGATCATCTATAAGCTCTCGACTCGTCCGGAACAGCGGGTGGGTTCTGATGAGGTCTGGGATAAAGCTGAAAAAGCTCTGGCTGAAGCGCTGGATTCAAAACAGCTGGACTGGGAAGAGTTGCCCGGGGAAGGTGCTTTCTATGGTCCTAAGATTGAGTTTTCTCTGAAGGATTGTCTGGGGCGTGTGTGGCAGTGCGGCACCGTTCAGGTCGACTTCTCCATGCCAGGGCGTCTGAGCGCCCAGTTTGTGAACGAGCAGGGTGAGCGTGAAACGCCTGTCATGTTGCACCGCGCGATCCTGGGTTCTTTTGAGCGCTTTATCGGAATTCTGATTGAGAACTATGCCGGTGCCATGCCTGCATGGTTGTCTCCGGTACAAGCTGTCGTTATCAATATCACCGACAAACAAGCGGATTTTGTTAAAAACGTTGAGAATTTCTTGCAAGATCAGGGCTTCCGTGTGAAAGCGGACTTGAGAAACGAGAAGATCGGCTTTAAAATCCGCGAGCACACTTTACAGAAGATCCCTTATCAGCTTGTTGTAGGTGATAAAGAGGTCGAATCGAATATGATTACCGTTCGCACTCGCACAGGGCAAGATCTGGGCAGTATGAGTCTAGAGGCCTTTGCTAAGCATTTGTCAGCTGAAATAGGGCAGCGTGGACGGTTAGCAACGGAGAAATAGCCATTAAGCGTAACGCCAACACATCGCGGGGTGGTGATAAAACCCCGATTAATGAAGAAATTCGTGCACGTGAAGTTCGTCTAGTCGGAGCCGACGGCGAAATGATCGGGATTGTTTCCATTAATGAAGCGCTGTCAAAAGCAGGTGAAGCGGACCAGGATCTGGTGCTGATCGCAGCTGATGCCGAGCCGCCGGTGTGTAAAATAATGGACCACGGCAAGCACCTCTTCGAGAAGAAGAAGCAGCAAGCCGTTGCTAAGAAGAAGCAAAAGCAAACCCAGATTAAAGAAATGAAGTTCCGTCCAGGAACTGAAGAAGGGGATTACCAGGTAAAACTACGCAACCTGGTACGTTTCCTTGAAGAAGGTGACAAAGCCAAGGTCTCCCTCCGCTTCCGCGGTCGGGAAATGGCGCACCAGGAAATCGGCATGCAGCTTATGAATCGACTCGAAAAGGATCTGGACGAGTTGGCGGTAGTTGAGCAGCGTGCAAAGATGGAAGGTCGTCAGATGGTCATGGTAATGGCGCCGAAAAAGAAGAAGTAACCCCGCTTTACACATTGTTAAAGCTGGCCCGCCGCTCTTGGGCGGCAGGGTACAGGGTTGCATAACTATCTGAATGCGTGGAGAAGACAATGCCTAAGATTAAATCAAGCAGTGGCGCTGCCAAGCGCTTCAAAAAGACTGGTAGCGGTTTCAAGCACAAGCAGTCTTTCCGTCGTCACATTCTGACCAAGAAGTCTACCAAGCGTAAGCGTCAGCTGCGTTCTACTCACCATGTAGAAGCAACTGATCTGGGCAACGTAACTCGTATGCTGCCTTACGCCTAAGGGCACCTGGTAAGAACTGATTTAACGGAAGGATTAAGATATGCCTCGCGTAAAACGTGGTGTGGTTGCTCGTCGTCGCCATAAGAAAATTTTGAAGCAAGCTAAAGGATACTACGGTGCTCGTAGCCGTGTATTCCGTGTAGCCAAACAGGCTGTTATCAAAGCCGGTCAGTATGCATACCGTGACCGTCGTCAGCGTAAGCGTCAGTTCCGCGCTCTGTGGATTGCACGTATCAACGCTGGTGCACGTCTGAACGGTCTGTCTTACAGCCGTCTGATCGCTGGCCTGAAAAAAGCTGCTATCGAAATCGACCGTAAGGTTCTGGCTGATCTGGCCATGAACGATGCGGCAGTATTTGCAGTGGTTGTCGAAAAAGCCAAAGCGGCTCTGTAAGACACCCGGCTAATACCCTTAGGGGTATGAAGAGCTGCATACGATTGTCATCGTAGCTACTGTTTAATAGGGGAAGGGTGTCTGCTCTTTCCCTATTTTCGTTTCTGGAGCCCCTGATTCTATGGAAAACCTTGATTCTCTGCTCAGCCAGGGACGTGAAGCTGTTGCCGCTGCGCAAGATCTTCAGGCCCTGGATGCTGTTCGTGTCCAATACCTTGGCAAGAGCGGTGAGCTAACCCAGTTGCTAAAAGGCTTGGGTAAATTGTCTGCAGAAGAGCGCCCGGCTGCCGGTGCGGCGATTAACGTCGCCAAACAGGCGCTGCAGGAAGCACTGAATGATCGTCAGCAGTCTTTGCAATCTGCTGAGCTTGAAGCCAAGCTGGCTGCTGAACGTATCGATGTCACCTTGCCCGGTCGCGGTGAGCACATTGGAGGTTTGCACCCTGTTACCCGTACCATCGAGCGTATGGAGCAATTCTTCGGCAGCATAGGTTACTCTGTCGCAGAGGGCCCAGAAGTTGAAGACGATTATCACAACTTTGAAGCGCTGAATATTCCGTCGCATCATCCTGCGAGGGCGATGCACGACACTTTCTATTTTGACGTAGGCACATTGCTGCGTACGCATACTTCTCCGGTGCAGATTCGCACCATGGAAAGCTCTCAGCCACCTATTCGCATTATCTGTCCTGGCCGTGTTTATCGAAATGACTCTGACCAGACGCATTCCCCCATGTTCCACCAGGTAGAGGGGCTCCTGGTTGATAAGGGTGTGAGTTTTGCGGACCTGAAAGGTACGGTTGAGCGTTTCCTGAAAGTCTTCTTTGAAAAAGATGATCTGGCAGTACGCTTCCGTCCTTCTTACTTCCCATTCACTGAGCCTTCACTGGAAGTCGATATCGGCTATACCGTTGATGGCAAGCAGCGTTGGCTGGAAGTCATGGGCTGCGGCATGGTGCATCCCAAGGTTTTTGAGTACGTTGGAATCGATCCCGAGGTTTATACCGGTTTTGCCTTTGGTATGGGCGTTGAACGTCTCGCCATGCTGCGCTATGGCGTTCGTGATCTTCGTCTGTTCTTTGAGAACGATCTGCGCTTTTTGCGTCAGTTCCGTTAAGGCGTCGAGCCAACTGATCGCAATTGTCTATCGCACAACGTATTTAGAGACAGAACAGCATGAAATTTTCAGAACAATGGTTGCGTGAATGGGTTAACCCCGCAATCTCCAGTGAGGAACTGGTGGCTCAGGTCACCTTGGCTGGCCTTGAAGTTGATGAGGTTATTCCGGTAGCGGGTGTTTTCAGTGGTGTCGTTGTTGGCAAAATCCTGAAAGCGGAGCCGCATCCAAATGCCGATAAGCTGCAAGTATGTACTGTGACCGATGGGGAGCAAGAGCATCAGGTGGTTTGTGGTGCACCAAATGCCCGAGAAGGTCTGGTCACTGCCTTTGCGCGTATTGGCGCAGTTTTACCTGGCGATTTTAAGATCAAGAAAGCCAAGCTCCGCCAGGTGGAGTCTTTCGGCATGCTTTGCTCTGCACAAGAGCTGGGTTTGAGCGAAGATCACAGTGGCATTATGGAGCTGTCGCAAAATGCGCAGCCAGGTCAGGATGTTCGTGAGCTTCTCAACCTGAATGACGTCACTATTGATGTTGATCTCACACCCAATCGCAGCGACTGCCTGAGTATTCGAGGCTTGGCGCGTGAAGTTGGTGTCTTAAACCAATGTGACCTGACGCCTCCGGCAATTACACCGGTTGCCGCAGGGACTGATGCGACGTTCCCCATCCGTATTGAAGCGCCACAAGCTTGTCCTCGCTATCTGGGCCGTGTCATGAAAGGCATCAACCTTGGTGTCGCCACACCACAATGGATGCAGGAAAAACTGCGTCGTAGTGGAGTTCGCAGCATCGATCCTGTTGTTGATGTGACTAACTACGTATTGCTTGAGCTCGGTCAGCCGATGCACGCCTTTGATATGGCGCAGCTGAATGGTGGTGTTGTCGTTCGTATGGCTAAGCCCGAGGAGAAGTTAGTTTTACTGGATGGTAGCGAGATCACACTGGCAGAGGACGAGCTGGTCATTGCTGACGAAACCAAGCCAGTTGCACTGGCTGGTATCATGGGTGGTGAGCACAGCGGCGTTAATGCGGATGCATCCGATATCTTCCTTGAGTGTGCGTTCTTTGCACCTCTGGCAATTGCCGGTCGTGCGCGTCGTCATGGACTGCATACTGATGCGTCCCATCGCTATGAACGTGGCGTTGATCCTGAGCTTCAGTACCTTGCCATTGAGCGTGCTACTCAACTACTGCTGGATATCGTGGGCGGTACTGCCGGTGAAGTGATTGTTGCTGAGTTCCCTGCACAGTTACCTGCGCGTGAGAAAGTGCGTCTGCGTGCAGATCGTTTGGCTATGCTGCTGGCGTTGAATCTTCCAGAAGCAGAAGTGACCGCTATTCTTGAACGTTTGGGAACTCACCCGAATATCGTTGAACCCGGCGTTTGGGAAGTGCAGGCACCTTCATGGCGCTTCGACATGAGTATCGAAGAAGATCTCATCGAAGAAGTGGCGCGTATTTACGGTTATAACCGTATTCCATCACGACAGCCTTCGGCCGCAATGGAAATGCCAGCAATGCCTGAAGAGCGTGTGCATTTGTCACGCGTACGTCAGTCATTGATCAGTCGCGGTTATCAGGAAGCGATCACCTTTAGTTTCACTGAGCCTAAACTTCTTGCCTCGATTGATCCGGACAACAAGCCACTACCACTGGCAAATGCTTTGTCTGCGGACCTTTCCGTGATGCGAACCACTTTATGGGCAGGGCTTCTGAAAACGGTGCAGTATAACCAGCATCGTCAGCAGCCACGTGTTCGCTTATTTGAAACAGGCTTACGTTTTGTCCCAACGGATGTAGGGCTGGTTCAGGATAAGATGATTTCCGGTGTGATTTCCGGTTCTCGTCATCCGGAGAACTGGCACGGTAAAGCAGAAAGCGTCGATTTCTTTGATCTCAAGGGAGATATCGAGGCGCTGTTAAGCCTGTCTGGCAAACGCTTTAACTTTGTTGCTGCCACTCATCCTGCGCTTCATCCAGGCCAATGTGCTCGTATTGAAACAGCTGAAGGTGAGCTGGTGGGCTTTATGGGCAGGCTGCATCCTCGTTTGAAGGATGAGCTGGATCTGACCTCTGAGGCTTATCTGTTTGAGCTGGTGCTTGATAAAGTACTGGCCGGACGTGTAGCCAGTTTCGCGGGTATCTCGCGTTACCCTGAGGTTCGTCGTGATATCGCTGTGCTGGTGGATGAGTCTGTCTCCTATGATGCGTTGCGTGATGTCGCGGCGAAGTCAGCAGGAGAAGGGTACAAAGATACTCTGATCTTTGATGTCTACCGAGGCAAGGGCGTGCCCGAGGGCAAGAAGAGTATTGCCCTGGGGTTGACCTGGCAGCATCCTTCCCGCACTCTAACTGATGAAGAGACCAGCGCCGCTATGGCTCAGGTAGTCAGTCAGTTGGAAACGCAATTGAGCGCAGTACTTCGTAGCTGATAGCTGAAGAGATTGCCGGAGGGACAAAAGCATGGGTTCATTAACGAAAGCAGATATCTCCGAACGATTATTTGAAGAACTCGGGCTGAACAAGCGCGAGGCCAAAGACATCGTTGAATCTTTCTTTGAAGAGATTCGGGAGAGTTTGAGTGCCAATGAACAGGTGAAATTGTCTGGATTCGGTAATTTTGATCTTCGGGAGAAACGCGAACGGCCAGGACGCAACCCTAAAACCGGTGAAGAAGTTCCCATTTCTGCACGGCGTGTGGTGACATTTAAGCCAGGTCAAAAGCTCAAAGAGAAGGTCGAAACCTTCACGTTGACGACGCACTAGGTCTCTCACAGATTGCCCTTAAAAGCCCGCGCTATGCGGGCTTTTTGCTGTCTGGAGGGAAAGGCTCCAGGGGAAAAAGCGGTTGCAATTTCAAACGCTTAGGATATTATACGCCGCACAAAGCAAGACGTGACGCCTAAGTATCTGATTTGCGTAATCAGGCTTAGCTTAGAGCGGGGCGTAGCGCAGTCTGGTAGCGCACTTGCATGGGGTGCAAGGGGTCGCAGGTTCAAATCCTGCCGTCCCGACCAACGAAAGCACAGTTGGTTACTCTTGCTTTGTAAACAGTGAGCTTACTGGTGTGCGAGCTGGTATCTCAACAAAGAATTCGGGGCGTAGCGCAGTCTGGTAGCGCACTTGCATGGGGTGCAAGGGGTCGCAGGTTCAAATCCTGCCGTCCCGACCAATTCTTTAAAAAAGCCGATTCTGTCACGTACAGGATCGGCTTTTTTATTGCATCAACAAACAGGCTTTTGTTTAACACAACAGTTATTTCCGCAGTTACAAAAGCTAATCTACCTCTCTGAGTTCTTTACCTCTGTTTAGTGGTTGGATATTGTTTCAGACGCTGAAACAATGATTTGGCTATTATTGGGTTCCAAGTTAATGCCTCTCAATTTGACGTGAAGGACACTCGGGCTTGATGTATTCCGGATCTTTTAGAAGTAATGAAAAAGTTCTAACTCATAACAAGTGATAAAGCGGGACAGGGGAATGAACAAAAAGTCGCTGAGCGAACGTGATATCTGCAGCAAGTTTATTACCCCTGCTATTACGTCCGCGGGATGGGATTTGCAGCGACAAATTCGGGAAGAAGTCAGCTTTACCAAAGGGCGAATTATTGTCCGGGGTAAACTTCATAGCCGCGGCGAATCACGTCGCGCTGACTACATTCTCTACCATCAGCCCAACCTGCCTATTGCGGTTATCGAAGCTAAAGACAATAAACACTCCATCGGAGCAGGCATGCAGCAAGCCCTTGGCTATGCCGATGCGCTGGACGTGCCTTTCGTGTTTTCCAGCAATGGTGATGGTTTCCTCTTTCATGATCGCACCGGCACAGGTGACAAGGTCGAAACCGAACTGACGCTTCAGGAATTTCCCTCGCCCAGCGAACTGTGGCAACGCTACTGCCAGTGGAAAGGGCTGGAAGGTGATGCCCGAGAGAAAATTGAAGCGCCTTATTACGATGACGGTTCAGGACGCTCACCCCGCTACTATCAAGCCAATGCGATCAATCGCACTGTAGAAGCCGTCGCCCGCGGGCAAGATCGCCTACTGCTGGTGATGGCGACCGGCACAGGCAAAACCTACACCGCCTTTCAGATTATCTGGCGGTTATGGAAGTCCGGTCAGAAGAAACGCATTTTATTCCTCGCTGACCGCAATATTCTGGTCGATCAGACCAAAAACAACGACTTCAAGCCCTTTGGTCAGGCGATGACCAAAATTGCCAAACGCCAGATTGATAAATCCTACGAGGTTTATCTGTCGCTCTATCAGGCCGTCACGGGCAGTGAAGAAGAGCGCAACGTCTACAAGCAGTTTTCCCCGGACTTTTTCGATCTGATCGTCATCGACGAGTGCCACCGTGGCAGCGCCTCTGAAGAGTCAGCATGGCGTGAAATTCTTGATTACTTCACCAGCGCGACACACATCGGCCTGACTGCCACGCCGAAAGAAACTCGCGAAGTTTCCAGCATCACCTATTTTGGTGAGCCGGTGTACAGCTACACCCTGAAGCAAGGCATTGAAGATGGCTTTCTGGCGCCATACAAAGTTGTGCGCATTGATTTTGATAAAGACCTGCAAGGCTGGCGTCCGCCCAAAGGTATGCGCGATAAAAACGGCGAGCTGATCGAAGACCGTATCTACAACCTCAACGATATGGACCGCCAGCTGGTGATTGAGGCACGGACTTATGAGGTTGCCCGTAAAGTCACCCAATTTCTGCAGGCGACAGGCCCTTACCAGAAAACCATCGTCTTTTGTGACGATATCAACCACGCCGAGCGCATGCGTCAGGCGCTGGTGAACCTTAACCCCCAACGTATGGCGGAAAACCGTAAATACGTCATGCGCATTACCGGCGATGAAAAAGAAGGCAAAGCCGAGCTGGATAACTTTATTAACCCTGAAGTGCGTTATCCGGTCATTACTACCACCAGCAAACTGATGACGACCGGTGTGGATGCGCAAACCTGCAAGCTGGTGGTGCTGGATCAGCACATCCGTTCCATGACGGAGTTCAAGCAGATTATCGGCCGTGGCACACGGATTAACGAAGAGTACGGTAAATACTGGTTTACCATCATGGACTTTAAAAAGGCCACCGAGCTATTTGCGGACCCCGCCTTCGATGGTGAGCCCGTCGTCATCTACAGCCCATCGGCGGATGAGCCCCCCGTACCGCCGGAAGAACAGGATGATGTTATCGACGGTGGCGAAGGGGTAACTGGCACTGATAACACCGATCTGACTGGCGATGACGCAGGCCAAAAGCGCGTCCGCTACGTGATCAACAATGTGGCTGTGCATGTTGTGGCCGAGCGCGTTCAGTATTACGGGCCGGACGGCAAACTGATTACCGAATCCCTGCGCGATTTCACCCGCACGGCGGTGCAAAAGCAGTTTGCTTCGCTGGATGATTTTCTGCGTCGCTGGAATGATACCGAACAAAAGAAAGCCATCATCGACGAATTGGCTGCCCAGGGCGTGATGTGGGAAGCACTGGCAGAGGAGGTTGAAGCTAAACGTGGACAACCCCTCGACCCGTTTGACCTGATTTGCCACATCGCCTTCGACCAGCCGCCACTGAGCCGTCAAGAGCGTGCCGAACAGGTGAAAAAGCGTAACTACTTCACCCGATACTCTGGTGCCGCACGGCAAGTGCTGGAAGCCTTGCTCGATAAATACGCCGATACCGGCATTGAACATATTGAAGATATTAGAGTGCTAAAATTGGCCCCTTTTACGACCATTGGCGCACCGATGGAGCTGGTCAGTGCCTTTGGCGGCAAGCCCGGATACCTGCACGCCATTGCCGAGCTCGAACATGCGCTTTACCAGATGCCGGAAAAGGCAGGCTAACGCCCAAGGCCCGAAGCCGATGCCGCCAGCCCCGCAACCAATACATCGATAAGTCGCCGCCGCATATACCAGCAGCGGCACCGATGCTCAGTGAATGAGCCCTGAACACATAAGGTTTTCCATGTCCATTAGCAGCACCATCAAATCCATTCAGGACATTATGCGTAAAGACGTCGGCGTCGACGGCGATGCCCAGCGTATCGGCCAGCTGGTGTGGATGCTCTTCCTGAAAATCTTCGACGACCGCGAGCAGGAATGGGAGCTGCTGGATGACGATTACCGCTCGCCGCTGCCACAAAGTTGCCGCTGGCGTACCTGGGCGGCAAATCCTGAAGGGATTACCGGCGATGATCTGAAAAGCTTTATTGATAATGATCTCTTCCCTCGCTTGCAGAACCTGCAGGAATACAGCCAGACACCTTCGGCCTATGTGGTGCGTGGCGTATTTGAGGATGCTTACAACTACATGAAGTCCGGCCAGTTGATCCGTCAGGTGATCAACAAGATTCAGGAAGGGGTGGACTTTAACAGGGCGCAGGAACGTCACGCCTTTGGCGATATGTACGAGCAACTGCTGCGCGACTTGCAGAACGCCGGTAACGCCGGTGAGTTCTACACCCCGCGCCCGGTCACCGAATTTATGGTGCGCATGGTTGACCCGAAACTGGACGAAAAAGTGATGGACCCGGCCTGTGGCACCGGCGGATTCCTCACCTGTACCATTGAGCACAAACGCAGCCGTTATGTGAAAACGGCTGAGGATGAACGCGCTCTGCAGGCGAGTATTTTCGGTGTGGAGAAAAAGCCGCTGCCGCACCTGCTGGCCACCACCAATATGATCCTGCACGGCATCGAGGTGCCGAACCAGATTCGTCACGATAATACCCTGGGCCGCCCGTTGATCAGCTGGGAGCGTAGCGAGCGGGTCGAGTGCATCGTCGCTAACCCGCCGTTCGGCGGTATGGAAGAAGACGGCATCGAAACCAACTTCCCCACCGCCTTTCGTACCCGCGAAACCGCCGACCTGTTCCTGGTGCTGATCATGCACCTGCTGAAAGACGGAGGCCGTGCCGCCGTGGTGCTGCCGGACGGCTTCCTCTTTGGTGAAGGCATAAAAAGCCGCATCAAGGAAAAACTGCTGACCGAATGCAACCTGCACACCATCGTTCGCCTGCCCAACGGCGTGTTCAACCCTTACACCGGCATCAAGACTAACCTGCTGTTCTTCACCAAGGGCACGCCGACCAAGCACGTGTGGTTCTACGAGCACCAGTACCCGGCCGGTTACAAAAGCTACTCCAAGACCAGGCCCATGCGCGTCGAAGAGTTCGCCGTCGAAGAAGCCTGGTGGGGCAGCGAGGCCGATGGCTTTGCCGCGCGGCAGGAGAACGAATTTGCCTGGAAGGTCAGCTTCGACGAGCTGCAAAACCGCAACTGGAACCTCGACTGCAAGAACCCGCATGTCGGCGAGCAGATCAGCCACGACCCGGACGAACTGCTGCGTGACTACGCCGCGCTGCAAGGCGAGATCGGCGAACTGCGCGACCAGCTCAAGGCCATGCTGGCCGAGGCATTTGCCGCACAGGCGGCGGAGCGTGACGCATGAGCGCAGTGCTGACCGACAACCTGCCGCTACTGGCCGGCGCACCCAATGGCATCAAGAAGCTGCGTGAGCTGATTCTGGAGCTGGCGGTGCGCGGCAAGCTGGTGCCGCAAGATGCGAGTGATGAGCCGGCCAGCGAGTTGCTCAAGCGGATTGCTGAAGAAAAGGCGCGATTGGTGGCTGAGGGGAAGATCAAGAAAGCGAGGGCTACACAAGAAGAGTTAGCTGAGGCTTCTTACGAAATACCCTCCAGCTGGGCAGTAGCTGCGTTAGGGCAGGTTGTAGAGATTGTGCGCGGTATCACTTTTCCCGCGAGCGAGAAATCAAAAGAGCCTGAATCCGACCGTGTTGCGTGTCTGCGCACCGCAAATGTGCAAGACGAGATTGAATGGGATGACCTTCTCTACATTCGAGAAAGCTTCGTCTCTCGAAATGACCAGTACGTAGAACCTCATGACATAGTTATGTCGATGGCGAACAGCCGAGAGCTTGTTGGGAAAGTTGCACTGATTGGCTCTGAGCTGAAGCAAAAAACAACGTTTGGTGGATTCCTCGGGGTTTTGCGGCCGGTGCTAATCGAACCTCGATTTGTTATGGCTTTGCTGCGGACCCCACATGCAAGAAGCATCCTGATTGATAGTGCGAGTCAGACCACGAACATTGCAAATGTCTCACTGGCCAAGTTAAGACCTTTGCCATTTGCAATCCCGCCACTCGCCGAGCAACACCGCATCGTCGCCAAAGTCGATGAGCTGATGGCCCTGTGCGACCGGCTGGAAGCCCGTCAGGCCGATGCCGACAGCGCCCATACCCAACTGGTGCAAGCGCTGCTGGGCAGTCTGACGCAGGCCAGCGATGCTGCAGACTTTGCGCAAAGCTGGCAGCGCTTGGCCGAGCACTTCCACACCCTGTTCACCACCGAATCCAGCATCGACGCCCTCAAGCAAACCCTGCTGCACTTGGCGGTGATGGGCAAGCTGGTGCCGCAAGATCCTAGTGATGAGCCGGCTGGCGAGGATCTAGTCAAAGAGCTTGCTCACCAGCGTAATGAGTTAAGAAGAAGTGGCAGAATTCGTGAGTCTAAGGAGGCAATCGATTTTTCAGGTCTTGATGAAATGAAGGTCTGCATCCCTACTAACTGGAACTGGGTGAGAATGTCCGAAATCGCTGAAGTGGTCAGAGGGGGATCACCACGTCCAGCGGGAGACCCTCAGTTCTACGGCGGAGACATTCCATTTCTTAAGGTGGCCGACATCACGGCTATTAAAGGAAAATATTTGGAAGGCTACAGCTCAACAATAAAGGAAGCAGGCCTTAAAAAGACACGATACATCGACGCTCAAACGGTTCTTCTAACAAATAGCGGTGCAACTTTAGGGGTTCCCGGAATTTGCAATTTTCCAGCGAGCTTCAATGATGGAGTTGCCGCGTTTATAGAGAAAAGTGATCTGGTTTTTGATGAGTATCTCTACCTATACCTCAAGACACTAACCAAATGGTTTTTGACGATTGCATCACGCGGTCAAGGTCAACCAAACCTGAACACTGACATCATTAAATCAACGTGGTTCGCTTTACCCCCTCTCGCCGAACAACACCGCATCGTCGCCAAAGTCGACCAACTGATGGCGCTCTGTGACCAACTCAAAGCCCGCCTTAACCAGGCCCGGCAGGTGCACGAGCATCTGGCCAGTGCGCTGGTTGAGCAGGCCGTGGCTTAAGCAGGAGAGCACGGATGCCCATTCGCACCCAGATTTGGACCGTCGGCACACAGCCCGCGCCGTGCTCCGGAGCTACGTTAAATGAGCTTTTCTATCATCCAGCAAAGGTGTCTTAGGCATTAGCAAAAAAGTAAGGACTCCGCTCTGGACTTTTCAGATTTCGAGCGAGAAATAACAAAAACAACAGATCATAAAGAACAGGGACGCACCATGGAAAAAGCTCAACCTTTATCACTACTGGCTCGAGTCGATGTAGGGGTCGCCTATTATTTTAGCGTGCTATTCAAGGGAATCATTACCCTTGCTATTTGGCTACTAGGTCTGGTGTCGTTGATCCAGATTATTTGGTCTTTTTTCGAATACCATGAAGGACTGGCAGATCTCTCATGGGCAGAATGGGGTTTTCTGCTTTTCTCACTTCTATTATTGCGACGACATATACATTACTGCCGACACTTCGGATGGGGGTTCTGGGCTGGACTTTCGCGTTTGTTCGCTTTTCAAGGCATCTTTTACGGCGTTATTTATGCTGTGCTCGGTATGTTGTTCATTTATCTATACTCCATTGGGGAGATAAATGAATTTCTATTACAGCTCGAAGTCATTGAGCCTGCCGACAAGCTGGTAGAGTACGGGTTGAGTCTTCTGGCTATCTTTCTGGCAATACCTACCTCCCAATATGTTAGACGCGCCTCAAATAAACCAGTTAAAGCTCCTACAGCACCTCCCTCTGAAGAAAAGAAGGAACCGTATGCACCTGAGGTCTCTGTTGTGGTCAAGGAGGCCAGCCTATGAAACGTCTTAATGTCGTGCTTGCCTGTGTCGTGAGTTGTTTTTTATTAACGTCAGCTAAGGCGGCTGAAAGCCCTGAGTATCTGATCCAAAGTTGTAAAGAAGTGGTCGGCATTTATGCTCAGCGCGATCAAAAGCGGCTAGCAGCAGGTCTGACAACTTCGGTCTCAGAAGCTTTGCGTGCTGGTTACTGCATGGGAGTGGTTGAGGAATATCGACGTCATAAAAGCTGCTATACCAGAGACTGGTTCACTCAGGCTACCCGAATTAGTGAGCAGCCATTGCCATTAACTTCACGGATCCGCGTTTCTGAGTTGCTGGAGATGTCGTGTGGTTACTGAAGGGTACTTTACACAGGCCGAGGCGGTAGAGCGGTTGTTTGGCATCGTTTTAGCTAAACATACTGTGTTTAAGAATGCGGTCAGTACGTTGGCGACTGCGCTTAACAAGCAGGGTGTGCTGCCTCTGCAGAAAGAGGGTAACAATTATGCTGCCGGTAGTCGTCAGCGCATAACGCTACCTGGTAAAGCCCTGACAGTACTGAGTAATGCCATTATTCTGCAGGGGCTCTTCGGCGAACCCAAAACCGTAGTGAGCCTATTTAAAGACTCTGCGGCACGCGCAGGCCACGCTGATCGTGCCCGAAGTTTGTTGCTGGAGAGGCAGTCCGTTGCGAACGTTGGGTTAATTCGCCACGAGCTGTTGCAGGTTCTTGATTTGCTTGGCTCATCGGTGGATCTCACGCAAGAACGTTTGCCGAATCCTTTCGATAACAACGTGTTCCCGCAAATGGGGCTGAGTGATTACGGCGGTAACCTGCTTCGCGCGCTCGCCTGCCAGACGGCGGCCTTATCTCAAGGCGACAGCATGATGGCGCACTACCTAAATGGTGAACTGGAACAGGCGCATAAGCTGGCCAGCAAACTGCACACTCAGAATACTATTTTGCAGAAGTATCAGCGGCTGATTGTGCGTGATTATCACGAGGCTCAAGACTTTGATAATTTATTGGATGATTTGCGATAAACCCCCTTGGTAGTGGATTCCACTAACCAATACTGGCTCCAACGTCACCGAGGAGCCAGCCATGAATACCATCGAAAACGTGCTTAGCCGCTGCCCGCATCAGGTCAGCCTTTGCCATCAACATAAAGCCCTTGATATTGATCACGCCTTGCAAGCAGGGACGTCCTTTACGGTCCTTGGCGGCAAGCGTGTGCGTTCTTGCAGCCATATCGTGCGTTTTAAGCTGGGCTACGCCTGGCGTTTGCTCTATATCATCGATGCCGAAGGCTTCCACCCCTTAAGTCTGGTCAGTCGCCAATGTTTCGAGCGTGAGCTGAAACGAAGGCGGGTTCCTATGTCTTGAACCTGCTAATCCGTTAACTCTCAGGAGAAATACCGATGACTGCTCTTATTCAGTTGCAACAGCCTCTTTTGGCCGCAGACGGTCTGGAAATGCAAGTAAGCAAACTCGATTTTCAGCGTCTTAAACACAAATACACGGCCTCGTCTGAGGCAGAAATGACAGTGGAGGAATGGGACGTCGCTGAGCTGGAATACCGTCGCTTCCTTAGCCTCAAATGTTTTTATCCCTCAGTGGCATTCGTGCCAAGCAAGCAAGTGGATGCGCTCTGGCACGCACACATCCTTGATACCCGTGCTTACCGTGAAGATTGCCACGCGGTATTTGGCCGTTTTATCGACCATTACCCGTACTTTGGCATCTACGGTGAGGACGATTACGAGGCGTTGAAGCAGGGCTTTGCCCAAACCGTTGCCTTGTATGAGCAACATTACGGCGCGTACCCCGGTGGTGGCACAGAATCACAGGCGATGCGCTGCCAGAATCATCCCTGCCATGTGCCTTCGACCTGTGCCTGCCGTGCGCCAGGCACTTGCAAGTAAAGGCAACCGTTTAAAAAATCTCTCTGGAGCAAAACACTATGAGCAAACCTCAAACTGCTGGTAACAACCAACCTACTCCACGCCCGCCTGTGCCTAATCTTCCCAGCACGACGGGAAACCCTTCAGGTAAAGGCCGTGGTAAATATCCACCCAAGACATCTTAGTATTTTCTGTTAAACCCCAAGTAAAAGGGCAGTGCAGTAGTGGTGATAAGTCACTATTGCACTGCACTGAGTGCTTAGCTTCTGATTATTGATCAGCGTCCGAAGTCAGTAGGATCAGGCTTTCTTTGTATCCTGCTATCACTAAACAATTTGCTTATTTAGGTCATAAAGCTGTACCAGTCTTTGTCACAGTATGTAAAATTCACCGCTCAGGAGCTTCGGTCGAGGTCACTTGGCCGGAGAATGGATGACAAAGGAGTAAGCTATGAAGAAGCTGACGGCGATCGCAACGGTTGTAGTTGTTGCTGCCGCAGGTGGAGCCTGGTGGTGGACTACCAATCAGGAAGGGAATGCAGAAATTGCCGCTTATGTGCCTGCAGACACAATCCTCTACGCAAGTGGTTACCAGTCCAAGGACGTTGACGCAACTGTTCGCAGCTGGCCACTGTGGGGCACGCTTCCACCCGAAATGTCTCAGATCGTTGATCAGTTAGGCGAGAAAGAAGCGACTACACCGCTGGCCAAGCTGGGTCAGTTCCTTCTTGCGGACTTCCGTAATAATGCTGCCACCTACGGTGATTTCTATGATCACTACGGTATTGATGCGACTCAGCCTTCGGCGCTGTATTTTGACGGTATTGCTCCGGTCATGCGCTTTACCCTGAGCCAGCCAACCAAGTTGCAGGCGGTGATCAGCCAGGCAAGCGAGAAAAGCGGCCTTAAAGCGACGACTGAAACGCTGGATGGCCATTCCGTACAAGTCTGGCGCAGTGAGAAAGAAGATAAAGGCGCGGTGGCGCTGTTGATCGAAAACAATACCGCCACATTCTCTGTATTCTTCCCCGGTGAAGATCAGAAAGCCCAGCTGCAGCGTCTTGCGCTGGTCAAACCTGAAAAGTCTATTGAAAGCAGCGGCGAGCTGGCGGCACTTCAACAGAAGCACGATAAAGCAGATACTGTTGCCGTCTTCCACGTTGACCGTCTGGTGAAAGCCCTGTTGCAGCCAGAGTCTGCAGGTCTTGCGGGTAAGCAGATTGTCGAGATCATCAAGCAGTCTGGTAAGCCGGATCCATTTGCGGCGGTTTCCGGTGCCTGCCGTAAAGAATATGTTGAGATGGCGGGTTACGTGCCGCAAATCACGCTGTTCTCTGAATCCTCCGCCCAAGACGGTGGTGTGCATTCTTCCCTGCAGTCCACCTGGGAAATCACCAGCAAAAATGCTACCGCAACACTTGGCAAGTTGCGTGGACATCTGCCCGCTCATGGTGGCGATAAAAACTCTGCATTCTCCTTTGGTTTAGGGCTGGAAGTTTCCCAGTTGGCACCCGTGCTGACGGATGCCTGGACTCAGTTTACGCAAGCCAAGTTCGAGTGTGATGAGCTGGTGAAAGCGCAGCAGGCGGCAAGCCAGACCAGTCCGGCCATGCTGGGCATGTTTACCGGCATGTTGCAGGGTGTGAAAGGTCTTGGTATTTCCGTCTATAACCTGACGGCTGCCAAAGAAGGTCCTGGTGCTGAGGCGGATGTATTGCTGAGCGTC
This sequence comes from Pokkaliibacter sp. CJK22405, assembly GCF_046614695.1. Classification (NCBI taxonomy): domain Bacteria; kingdom Pseudomonadati; phylum Pseudomonadota; class Gammaproteobacteria; order Oceanospirillales; family Balneatrichaceae; genus Pokkaliibacter; species Pokkaliibacter sp. CJK22405. The sequence continues at coordinate 36,223 of NZ_JBKKHQ010000009.1, read as the reverse complement.
GCCTCTGAGAATCCCCAGCAGCTCGCTTCCATGATTGCCAGCTCACCGTTCACTGCCGGCGTTCAGATTCCGGTTGATGGTACTTTTGGTGATATCAGCCTGGGGACCTATGGCACGCCAATGACGGTGAAAGCCGGTATTGCAGGGCATTCGCTGGTGCTGTTCAGTGGAGAGCAGGCCACCGCTCAGGTTGAGAAGCTGAAATCAGAAAGCCTGGATGCTAATGGTCTATTCTCCATGGGTATCGATTACTCCAAGCTGGCTGATCTGGTCGAGAATGCGCCCATTGAAAACTTCACGCCGGAGTACAGCGACGAGTACGGTCCTTCTGCCTGTGTCCAGAAGTTTTCTACTGCGCAGATGCTGCGTACCAAGCCTATCCAGCTGTCTTATCTGGTGGATGCCAAAGAAGCAGGCCTGACGACCGACATCGACATGCTGATGAAGAAGCCGCAGGTGGCTGACAGCATCAAGCCAGCTGGCAGCTATCGTGTCTTTGATCAGACCTATGATTGCGGTGAAGGTGATGACGTAGGTACCGAGACCATCAATAGCGATGGTACTGGTACCTATGAAATGAAAGATGTTGAAGGCAAGTGTGTGGTTTCCCGCATCACTTATCAGTGGAAGCAGGAGGGTAATCAGCTCACCATGTCTAACGGTAAAACCCAGTACCGTGACAGCTGTGAAGCTGAGTGGCCTGCCGCGACGGATTACAGTGCCAACTGTACCATGATGCCTGTCTCCGGTGGTGGTTTCCGCTGCCTGATTGATGAGGCGGAAGGTCAGAGCCTGTACTTCTACCGTCCGGAGAAGTGATCCGGGTCTCATGAAAAAGGGCTGCAATTGCAGCCCTTTTTTTATGCCTCGTCATTTTATAGAGAGGCGATATTCACAGAGGTCATGATCAGAAAGGGTGGAACTGGTAGAGCCAGGTTTCTGTCAGCGTCTCATCCTTATATTTCAGGTACAAACGCATATCCACGGGTTTTTGATCGGCGGCAGTGAAGTCGAACTGCGCACGCCAGTGCCCAGGGACGCCATCGGGCACCGGCTCAGCAAAGATGTAGGAAAACTTGCCACTGGAGGACCATAGCTCAAGCTCAGGCTTTTCACCAAAAGGCATATCTTTCAGAGGACCGCCCAGGAACTCAACCATGAACTTTCGAACGCCTGCAGGGCGAGGTTGACCAGGCTGTCCGCCACGGCCAATACGTGTCGCTACACAGCGCGCCAGTGACGTCGGGAAGGGTTCATCCGCCTGCCAGAACATCTTGTAGTGCAGATGATGCTTATCACCGGCTTTTGCGGCTTTCTCCGGAACCCAGAAAGCCACGATGTTGTCATGGATTTCATCATCCGTAGGAATCTCGATCAGCTGAACGGCTCCTTTGCCCCAGCCATCAAGAGGTTCAATCCAGAGACTGGGACGGCGGTCATAGTTAACCCCATCCTGATAATGATCAAAGTTACGGTCGCGTTGCAGCAGGCCAAAGCCTTTAGGGTTGGTGTCCGAAAACGCCGAAGCACTGGTGCTGGCAGGGTTATTCAGCGGACGCCAGATATGCTCTCCACCGCCTGTCAGCATGGCCAGACCGTCTGAGTCATGGACTTCAGGGCGCCAGTCGATGGCTTCGGGCTTGCGGGTTTCTGAGAACCAGTACATGGAGGTGAGAGGCGCCAAGCCCAGACGACTGATGTCCTTTCTGAGATAGACATAACTATCGACATCCATAGTCACCGCTTTATCTCGCGTCATGATGAACTTGTAGGCGCCGGTAATACTTGGGCCGTTCAGCAACGCATAGACAGTGACGGAGTCGCTATCGTCTTTGGGCGGCTCAAAATAGAAATGGGTAAAGGAGGGGAATTCCTCAGGCTTGTTATACATGGCAACATCAATAGCCACGGCGCGGGCTGACAGGCCATACTGATAAAGCTCGCCAATGGCACGGAAGTAAGAAGCGCCAAGGAAGGCAACCCAGTCATTCTTTTTCCAGCTCAGTTTGTCCTGGTCGCCTTTACGGCTCTCCTGAAAGCGGAAACCGGCGAAGCCTGCACCTTTGGGAAGTTCATGGGCAGGGCTGTCTTTTGGCATGTTAAACAATGAGGAGTCGTAAATGATCTCTTTGGCCTGTGTTTTCCCATCATCGCTATCCAGCAGATACATGTGCACCGGGGTCTGGAAGTAACGGCCGAGATGGAAAAAGGTAACCGGGAACTGGCCTGGGCCATCACGGAAGAGGGCTTTGTCGGTATCGTAAATGATCTTGCCGTGAGCATCGTAATCAATGCGCTCAAGCACTTCTTTGGGAAGATTACTTTCCTGCGTATAGGGGCGGCCCGCCAATTCCTGGGCGTGGGCTTGCAGTGCCTCAAAGCTGAAAGGCATGGCTTTACCGAACTTAAGGCCGGCATCTGCCAGAGAGCTGGCTGGAAGGCCCAGTGCGCTTAGGCCAAGGGTGGCACCTGCGGCGCCCATGAATGCACGTCGATTCATCATAGTGTCGTCTACAGCCTGACTGGTCAGAAGGTTTACACGGCATCCGTCAATCCATAGCGCGGAAGCGTGACCTGATTAAGAAACAATCGGATGGGCGCAGATATTCATCGCAGAGGGATGAATAAACAAGACTTCGAACCGGAATAGATTGCCGGTGTGCCTGCATAGCTGAAGGGATTGTGAGGTAACAGTCACTCCCTTGCCCGATACTCCTCATGACTGGTTAGCCTAGTCAGGGGAGCAGGGGGAGTAAAGTTTCACTTCTCATAATGAATGCTACGGTTGGACGTGAAGCGCAACAGCCAGAAACAACTAGGGTGGCGAGGCTTCTCTTTCTCAATCAGGGCTATCGTTGGTGACAGCGGATTTTTCAGAGATTTTTTCGATACGGACAACGGGTTTTAGTCATTTGTTCTGGCGATCACCTGCTATAGTGGGGCGCTTCCGGCAAGCGGGATCAGCTTGCGTTTTACCCGTTATCGCCAGCCTGTTGTCGTGCTTCAAGGCTGGTTGAAAGCTTCAAGGGCAGGATTTCCTTATGACCATGAATGTGGTGGTGTTGTTTGGTGGGCGCTCCGCTGAGCATGAAGTCTCCCAACGTTCGGCAGCCAATGTGATTGCTGCGCTGGATCGTCAGCGTTTTCACATTATGCCTGTATACATCGATTTTTCCGGCAACTGGTATCGGCTGGAAGATAACGATGACATCTCTCAACCCGTGGTAACGGATCAGCTGGATGAAGTTCTGCTGAGTCGTCAGGGTCTTATCAATTTTGAAACCCATGCGATCGAAAATGTCGATGTGATCTTCCCTGTATTGCATGGCCCCTACGGTGAAGACGGAGCCATTCAGGGTCTCTGTAAAGTCATGGATCTGCCTTGTGTGGGCAGCGATATTCTTGGCTCCGCGATTGGTATGGATAAAGACATCGCTAAGCGCTTGCTGAATGATGCAGGTATTCCTGTTGCGGAATACGTCATGGTTCGAGCAGGGCATAGCGAGCTTGATCTCCAGGCACTGGAGGCGAAACTGGGTTATCCGATGTTCGTGAAGCCCGCCAACATGGGCTCTTCGGTGGGCGTAAGTAAGGTGGAGTCCTGGCAAGCGCTGCAGCCCGCCATTGAGGAAGCCTTACGCTTTGATGCAAAAGTGCTGATCGAAGCTGCTATCGATGGTCGCGAAATTGAATGCGCCGTACTCGGTAACCTCAACCTTGAGAGTTCCACCGTGGGCGAAGTGGCAACCAGCGATCATTTCTATTCCTACAGCAAGAAATACCTGAACGAAGCGGGGACTGATCTTATGATTCCTGCGGCATTGGACGAGGACACGATCCAGCGTGCCCGGGCGATGGCAGAGAAAACCTATGCTGTGCTGGAAGCTCGTGGTTTAGCCCGTGTTGATATGTTCGTGACCCCGCAGGGTGATCTTTACGTAAATGAGATCAACACCTTGCCGGGTTTTACCTCGATCTCCATGTATCCCAAGCTCTGGGAGGCCAGTGGGCTGCAGGTTACCGAGTTGCTGTCGCGACTGATTGATCTTGCGCGTGAGCACTACCGCTCACAACATACCCTGCAGGTGCGTTATCTGAACGCCTGATTGCCCTTGGAAGTTGGCGATAGTTTTAGCTAGGTGCCAGAGTCTTGGGTAAGACAGTTCGCAGGAAAGTCGAAAGTCTTTATGCGGCAAGAGAGTGCTTTGCCGCTTTTTCTTTTTCGGAGTATCAACCATGAATTTCACCCCGACTGAGCTGGAAGGCTATCGTGACTTTGCCGGACAGCTGGCGGATGCGGCAGCTCAGGCCATCATGCCGTACTTTCGCAAACCCATGGCGATCGACAATAAAAAGTCACAAGCCTTTGATCCTGTCACGGATGCGGATCGTGCGGCAGAACGTGCCATGCGCGAGCTGATTGAGCTGCACTTTCCGGCGCATGGAATTCTGGGTGAGGAGGAAGAGAATAAGGCCGGGTCATCGCCCTTGACCTGGGTGCTGGACCCGATTGATGGCACTCGTGCATTTATCACCGGCTATCCGTTATGGGGAACTTTGATTGCATTGAATGACGGTGATTATCCGGTCGTGGGGGTGATGAATCAGCCGTTCACGGGAGAACGTTTTGTAGGTTCTCCTGACGGCGCCTTTGTGGTTACTGGGCAGGAGAAAACCAGGCTCGCGACCAGCGGATGTCAGCAGTTAGCAGAAGCGCGAATTACCTGTACTACGCTGGATATGTTTACTGACGAAGAACGGGCGGCTTATCTTCGCGTGGCCGCTCAGGCAAGACTCAGCCGTTACGGTGGGGACTGTTATGCCTATTGCATGCTGGCCAGTGGTCACATTGATGCGGTGATCGAATCAGACCTTAAACCTTATGATATTCAAGCGCTTATCCCGCTTATCGAAGCTGCGGGTGGCATCATTACCAACTGGCAGGGTGAGTCAGCGGCTAATGGCGGTGCGGTTATCGCAGCGGCCAGCAAAGAGTTGCACGCTGCTATTTTGCCGATCCTCAAAGAGTGAGTAGTGCTAAATAGCGCTAAAGCGATAAAAACCTGAATGTCTGATACTAAAAGCGGAGCTTGCGAGGCTCCGCTTTTTTTATGCTTCAGAGTGAAGCACTGTTCACCGTTAGCACGATTTTGCCTAAGTGAGTACCGGACTCCATCAGGCGATGCGCCTCAGCGGTTTCCTCTAATGGGAAGATCTTATGAATCTGCGGAAGCAGGGTTTTCCCCAACGAGGGCCAGAGCGTTCGCTCTACTGCTCGTGCAATCGTGGCTTTCTCTGCCACCGAACGGCTTCGCAGGGTTGAACCAGTGAGAGTCAGGCGTTTGGCCATCAAGAGGCCAAGATTCAGGCTTGCGGGCTTACCCTTTAGCAGCGCAATCTGAACGATACGGCCCTCAGTGGCAGCCGCTTTGAAGTTACGCTCTGTGTAATCGCCGGCGACCATATCAAGAATGACTTCAGCGCCGCGACCGTCGGTGAAACCTTGCACCGCTTCCACAAAGTCATTGTCACGATAGTTGATGGCCAGGTCAGCGCCGAGAGATTCGCAATAACGGCACTTTTCATCACTCCCGGCGGTAACGATGACCCGTGCGCCAAGGTGTTTGCCGATCATAATTGCGGTCACGCCAATGCCGGAACTTCCACCATGTACCAGTAAGGTCTGTTCGGCCTTTAACTGACCGCGTTCAACGACGTTGGTCCAGACCGTAAAAAAGGTCTCAGGCAAGGAGGCAGCTTCAATGGAAGTCAGCCCCTGGGGGATGGGCAGGGCATTATCCTCAGCCAGCGTGCAATACTCTGCATAGCCGCCACCTGCGACCAGTCCGCAGACTTTGTCGCCGACAGTAAATCGGTTAGTGCAGGCGCCGACACTGACTACCTCACCGGCAATTTCCAGTCCCGGGATATCCGAAGCGCCTTGCGGTGGCGGATAAGCGCCTTCTCGCTGGAAGATATCCGGCCGGTTAACGCCGGCGGCTTCAACTCGAATCAGTAACTCATTGGCAGCAGGTGTCGGCCGTGGTCGTTGAGCCAGCTGGATAACTTCAGGCCCACCGGCTCCTCTAAACTCAACCGCCTTCATCAAAACATCAGACATAACAAAACCTTGATCAGCATGTGCTGAATGATAAGTGGGTCAGCTTTGGCGATTGGGCAAGAGTTCAGGACATCAAAAAGGGATGCCCTTGCAGAACTAGCGCCGCGGCACTTACTAGGTCATACGAAAAGAAAATAGCACCTGACGAAGGTGCTGGATTTCCGAAGTTAAAGTGAGGGAGGCTGGGCAGAGATGATAATCAGTTGGGAATGTCAGGCCAGGCACGCATGGCAATGTCAGCTATTGCTTTAAGATGGGCTTCGCTTGCGCCGTCACGAGCCTGCACCGTCATGCCCTGCAGCACGGCGGCAAAGTAGTTACTGAGCTGCACCGGATCGACGGAGCGGTCCACATCACCTTCGAGAATTCCGCGGCGAATGCGTTCCTCCATTTCCATTCGCTTGTGATGACGAAGGCGGGCGACCGCTTCCTGAACGCGCTCTGAAGACGCCGAACAGTTGGTGGCAGAGGTCACTACCATACAACCCCGAGGGTGATCCGGGGAAACCATGGTTTCAGCCGAGCGCATCATCAGTTTATGCATGGCTTCTTTGGTCGTTTTACCACTATGAAGGGCGCAGCGAATATTATTGGGACCGTTGACGTAGCGGTCGATTGCCGCCAGAAACAGCTGCTCTTTATCGCCAAAGGCGCTGTAGAGGCTGGGCGGGTTAATACCCATGGCGCGGGTCAGATCGCTGAGGGATGTGGCTTCGTAGCCGCGCTGCCAGAAAAGGCGCATCGCGCTATCAAGAGCCTGATCCCGGTCGAACGCTCTGGGCCTGCCACGGGTTTTAGTGGGTGTGGTTGTTGTTTTCATAACAATCGATAGTAAATTCAGATCAGACCCCGTGCAAGCCAGCATGACATCTGGATCCGGCTGGAAACGAGCTGCAACGATCCAGCCGTGCGCTCGACTGGAAACCTGATGAATCCATCCCGATAAAAAGCACCAAAGGGATGCACTGACTGGGCAAGAGCGCAGCAGCGCACGTGTGGTACTTACGGCAGGAACGCAGGAGGCAAAAATGTATAAGTTGCAAGTTCAGGACGACGATCAGGATGCACGCATCTGGCACAATGTGACCGATGATGGCGGACAATTATTGACCTTCGAAAGTGAGAGTGCAGCAAGGGCTGAATTGGAAAAACGCTTTCCGGTGAAAACCGGGCTGGAACAGTATGGCGCTGGCCGGAAACGGACGCGGGTCATCGCCATTTACGATGAAGATGACGAAGACGACTGGCCATCCTGAGTCTTTTACTGTGGTTCAGAGACAGAGAGGGCACCTGGCCCTCTTTTTTATTGCACTGATATAAGGCAGTTTGCGGTGCAACAATCTGGCGATGATGAAAGCTAACGGATATAAGACTGTCCCTCATGCAACGATGAATTGTCTGCATAAAGCTTCCTTTGGTTAGTCATAAAAACTATTTTTGGCAGCGCAAAAAAATAGAAGTCTATGATAGACGTCAAGGCTTCGACCTTCGTATTATAAGAATCCTTCAACAGGCTTTCGATCAGGAGCCTGTAAACATCCTCACACTGCAATCAAGCGAATTCACATGGATAGCAAACTACAGGCAACACCGCCTTACGGTGTAGGGCTTGCTGTACTGGCATTGGCTGTCGGCGGGCTGGCAATTGGAACAGGCGAGTTTGCGGCAATGAGCATTCTTCCTGATGTCGCCCGTAACCTGGATATTTCCGTGCCCAAAATGGGCCACATGATCAGTGCCTATGCGCTGGGTGTGGTGGTGGGCGCGCCATTGATTACTATTCTCTGCGCAAGTTTGCCCAAGCGTTTTATGCTGATTGCCCTGATGCTGATGTTTGCCGCAGGCAATCTGATGGGCACGATCTTCACGACGTACGACGGCGTGATGATTTCTCGCTTTATTGCGGGTATCCCTCACGGCGCCTATTTTGGACTGGCTGCGCTGGTCGCCGCTTCCCTGGTGGACCGACGGCATCGTGGCAGAGCGGTTTCGCGGGTAATGATGGGGCTGACGATTGCCAATATTATCGGTGTCCCTTTTGCGACCTGGCTTGGGCAGCTGCTCGGCTGGCAATGGGTCTTTAATATTGTCGGCGCGTTGGGCCTGCTGACCGCGCTGATGGTCTTTATTTTCGTGCCCAAGGTGCAACTGGCGCAGAGTAGCGTCACGCAGGAGCTGTCGGTCTTTACCCGTCCGCAGGTATGGCTGACCCTTGGCGTGGTGGCTATTGGTTTTGGTGGCGTATTCTCGGTTTATACCTACATCACACCTACGCTGGTGGAAGTGACGGGCCTTCAGGAAGGTGTCGTACCACTGGTGCTGGGTCTCTTTGGTGTTGGTATGACTCTGGGAGCATGGATTGGTGGCTGGCTGGCGGATCGCTCACGCATCTGGACCATTGTTGGCGGCCTGATCTGGAACATGCTGGTGCTTTCACTCTTTACTGTGGGGGTTCAGCACGTATGGTCTGCAGTCACGATGGTTTTCCTGGTGGGGATGAGCATTGCGGTTGTGCCTGCGGCGCAAACCCGGTTGATGGATGTTGCGGGTGATGCGCAATCCGTCGCTGCTGCACTTAACCACTCCGCCTTTAATATTGCCAATGCCATTGGCGCCTGGTTCGGTGGGGTAGTGATCAGCATGCATTACGGCTGGGCTGCGACCGGCTGGGCGGGTGTCATGCTGGCGGTGGGTGGTCTGGTGATTATGTTCTTCTCGATTCTGCTGGAGCGTCGCCGTCCTATTACCTACGTCGAGACTGACTTTCAGATGGTGCACTAAGTACCTGACAGAAGTACCGTTTAATACACACGCACTGCATAAGTGAGTAAAAACGCCTCCTCGTGAGGCGTTTTTTTATTGCACGCTGGTAAGACAGAATGCGGAAAACTTCAGATAAAAAAACAGCAGCTCAGAGAGACTCTGGCTGCTGCTGAAAAAGCGAGGAAATTGATGTCCTTTAACCCGGACTCAGGCGCCAATCCTTAGGGATCAGCAGGGTTAAGCACTGCTTAAACGCGGGTTTCAGCAACACCAATGACCATGGTGCGGCGGATACCAACAAAGGCTTTAACGCCTTTCAGGTTCTTGGTCAGGGAGACCAGTGAGTTTTCATTACCCTGACGGTGGTCATAAATTGCACCAGCGACCGCAAAGAAGGCCGCCATGGCAAGAAGTGTGCTGATAACAAACCAGTGCTGGAACAGAATCAGACCTGGAAAAACGCTCAGGAATGCAAGCTTGGGCAGATGTTGACGAAGTGGCGTTCCTTCTTCTTCCTGAATCAGGCAGACGCTCAGGAAAAGAACAAACAGGGCAGCGGAATACCAGGGGGTGGCAGCCAAGATCAACAGAGCTGCAATCAGGCCATGACGAGCGATTGAAGTGAGCACGGTAGTCTCTCTACGAATAAGTAATTAGGGCAGGGTGATGTGCTCACTGGCGGTGATAACTGCGGAGCAGGGACGCTCGAAGGCAGTCGTCGTCGTAAACACGCGCGATATTTTATCCGAATCCTTTTCATTTCACTATTGATTCAGATCGGTGCATGAAAGAAAAAATGCCTCTTTTTGTGCCACATTTTGTTCTTTTCATGGGACGCTCTGGCCCTCACGGGGACTGGCGGATAGGCTGGCGCAATAGTGATGATTTAAACACCTTTGTTTATAGCGACTCCTATTCAGCTCAGGGAAGTTACTGATGTCCGACAATGCCTCTGCGTCGTTAATGAAAAGCCTTCTGCTTATGCCTGTTGTGGCCTTTCGCTCTCTGATCGAAAGCCTGCAAAAGCTCAGCTGGTTTTGTCGCAGCCGCCGCTTTTTGCGGATTGGGCTTTGCTACTACGCACAGTATCTGTGGCTTGATCCTTACATTGCCTGTCGCCGCTATCTGGAGCGCTGGGATGCCGATGAAGTGCAGCCCGTCTATGGAGAGACGCCTTTTGCCACGCTAGAGGATATCGCCACACGGGTTGAACTTAAGGAAACTGATGTCCTTTATGAGCTGGGCTGTGGGCGCGGCTTAACGGTGTTCTGGTTTAATCACTTTTATGGCTGTCGAAGCGTAGGCATTGAGCTGGTACCTCACTTCGTGAAGCGAGGTAATCGTATTGTTGAGCGTTTGAATATCGACAGGGTGACGTTTCGGGAAGAGAACATTCTTGAGGCGGACCTGAGCGAAGCAACGGTGGTGTATTTCTTTGGCACGGCCTTTTCGGATCTGGCCGTTGCGCGAATTGTCGAGCGCTTTGAAACCCAGCTGAAACCCGGTACGCGCATCGCCTCTGTCAGCTTTCCTTTGCAGGACTTCGCTGACCGGCCTCACGCCTATACGCTGAAAGAGACGTTTACCGCCCAGTTTCTCTGGGGAGAAGGGACAATCTATATTCAGGAAAAGAATGCCTGAAGAGTGGGGAACACGACCGGGCAGTGTTCACTGCCCGGCTGCTCTGCTCACACCTGACGGCTTTCCCGCAAGGCTTTTAGGGACTGACGCTGCTTGCCCGCCTCATCAAAGTTATCTGCGGCAAGCCAGGCCAGAAAGCCGGCTTTAACCTCTGGCCATTCACTATCAATAATGGAATACCAGGCCGTATCACGACTCCTGCCTTTGTAGACAATCGCCTGTCGGAAAATCCCTTCAAAGCTGAAGCCTAAACGGTCGGCAGCCTTGCGTGACGGCGCATTACGGCTATCACACTTCCACTCGTAGCGGCGATAGCCGAGGGTTTCAAACGCATAATGCATCATCAGAAACTGCGCTTCTGTCGACAGCGGCGATTGCTTAAGCGCCGGTGAGAAGCTCACGTTGCCCACTTCAATCACGCCATTGGCAGGGTCAATGCGCATCAGGGAAATAGTCCCCACCGCCTGACCGCTGTGCTTATCAATGATGGTGTAGAAAAAGGGATCAGGGCTTTGCTCACACTGACTCAGGTAGTGGAGATAATCCGCCTGCTGATCAAAACGCTCGACACCAAGATAGGTCCAGTCACGTCCATCGCCGGCGAGGTGATAAGCCGTAAAGAGTGCCGGGCCGTGAGCTTCAGCATTCAGCGGTTCGATCCGGCAATACTGACCTTCCAGAGAGATCCTTTGCGGACGCGCGCGCGCGCTCCAGTCAGGCATGGGGTGGCCCACAGGCTGGCCATACTGATTGAGTAATTCAGACATCTTCGGGCTCTCAACTCACTTGGTAATGAGCTGACTCTAGTGGGAAATTGGTCTGGCGGATAGGGCCAATAGCAGTGAGTAAACAGAGCCATTTCAGGGTGGGAAGTCCGCAAAGATCAGGAAAAAGGCACCGTCTGCTGTCAGGGCCGGACGGTGCCAACAAGGCTACGCCTTATACCAGTGATATTTCCACGTGGCCGTTTTGTTCGCGCACCTGATACACCGGTAACGCGAGGCTTTCATCCTCAAGGCAACGGCCTGTCTCAAGGCAATAGTGTTGTTTGTAGAGTGGCGCGGCGACGGTCATTTTGCCGCCGAGGTGCGCCAGCAAACCGCGGGACATCACGTTAGCCTGCCCCACGGGGTCAAAGTTGCCGACGGCATACAGCTTGTTATTGCTGCGCTGACGGAAGATCGCGACCTGCTGACCCTGCACCAGTGCGCAAATGCCTGTATCCGGAGCGATATCGTTCAGTGAACACACGGCGGTCCAATCGGATTTCATCTCGGCCTCCTTAGCTGGCTTTAGCGATCAGTTGTTGTTTTTCGATGGCATTGGCCGGACGGCGCTGGCCGCGTTCGCTGACAAACTGCAGGTTATCGTCGGTCTGCTCAGAGTTAATAAAGTGGCGGAAGCGCTTGAGCTTCTCGGGGCTTTCCAGCGTCTTGGCCCATTCGCATTCATAGTTGCCGATGTTGAGCGCCATCTCCGCTTCCAGTTCCGCATTGATGCCAAGGCTGTCTTCAAGAATGACCTGCTTTAAGTAATCCAGCCCGCCTTCGAGGTTTTCACGCCAGACGGAGGTGCGCTGCAGACGATCGGCCGTGCGGATATAAAACATCAGCAGGCGGTCGATCAGGCGAATCAGGGTGTCTTTATCCAGGTCTGTGGCGAAGAGTTCCGCATGGCGGGGCTTCATGCCGCCGTTACCGCAGACATAGAGGTTCCAGCCGTTTTCGGTGGCGATAATGCCGAAGTCTTTGGACTGGGCCTCGGCGCATTCGCGGGTACATCCCGATACCGCAAACTTGAGTTTGTGCGGCGCGCGCAGGCCTTTGTAGCGGTTCTCGATTTCAATGGCGAGGCCGACGGAGTCATCCACGCCATAGCGACACCAGGTTTCCCCCACGCAGGATTTCACCGTGCGCACTGACTTGCCGTAGGCCTGACCCGTCTCGAAACCGGCATCAATCAGCTGACGCCAGATATCGGGCAGCTCATGCAGCTGCGCACCAAAGAGGTCGATACGCTGACCGCCGGTGATTTTGGTGTAGAGGTTGTATTGCTTGGCGATCTCGCCGATGCGAATCAGCCCCTGTGGGGTGATTTCACCACCGGGAATACGCGGCACCACGGAATAAGTGCCGTCTTTTTGCATGTTGCCAAGGTAAATATCGTTGGTGTCCTGCAGGCCAATGTTGGCATCGGACAGCACGTAGCCGTTCCAGCAGCTGGAGAGAATCGAGCCAATCAGCGGTTTACAAATCTCACAGCCTTCGCCTGAACCATGTTTGTGCAGCATGTCCTCGAAGGTGTGAATCTGGCCGACGCGGATCAGGTGGTACAGCTCCTGACGAGTGAAGGCGAAGTGCTCGCAGACATTGCGATTCACGCTGATGCCACGGCTTTCCAGCTCATGGTTGACTACCTGCGTCAGCAACTGCACGCAGCCGCCACAGCCGGTGCCCGCTTTGGTGGTGCCTTTCACATCGGCCACGGAGCAGCAGCCGCCCTCGACCGCGCCGCGAATCGCCCCTTTGGAGACGGAGTAGCAGGAGCAGATATTGGCCGCATCCGGCAGTGCCGCCGCCCCGAGCATGGGTTTGCCTTCGGCGCCGCTACCGGCTGGGAGAATCAGCGCTTCCGGGCTATCGGGCAGTTCAATGGCATTGAGCATGTATTGCAACAGGGTGTCATAGTCGCTGGTATCGCCAATCAGTACCGCACCAATGACACGCTTGTTCTCGGCATCAACCACCAGCTTTTTGTACACCTCGGCAGGCTGGTTCTGATAAACGTAGGTCAGAGCGCCCGGCGTGCGCACATGGGCATCACCGATGGAAGCAACATCAACGCCCATCAGTTTGAGCTTGGTGCTCATATCAGCACCGGCGAAGGTGCTGACGCCACCGAGCAGATGGTCAGCGGCCACACGCGCCATGGTGTAACCCGGACCGACCAGCCCGAAAATCTTGCCATCCCAGAGTGCACATTCGCCGATACTGTAAATGGACTCATCGGAGGTCTGGCAGACATCGTTAATGACGATACCACCACGCTCCCCCATCGCCAGCTCAGCCTGGCGTGCCAGCTCATCACGGGGGCGAATACCGGCGGAGAAGATGATGAGATCGGTATCAAGGAAGCTGTCATCGGTGAAATTCATGCGGTGCACATACTCGGTGCCATCGACGATTTCACGGGTGGCCTTGTTCAGGTGCACACCGACACCCAGCGCCTCGATTTTCTTGCGCAGCACATCGGCGCCGGCATCATCGAGCTGCGCCGCCATCAGCCGTGGTGCAAATTCGATCACATCGACCTCAAGCTCAAGATCACGCAGTGCCTTGGCGGCTTCAAGGCCTAGCAAGCCACCCCCGATAACCACACCACGTTTGGCCTCTTCAGAGGCTTTGGTGATGGCTTCGAGGTCTTCAATGGTGCGATACACAAAGCAGTTCTTGCGGTCATTACCGGGAATCTGCGGTACAAAAGGGAAGGAGCCGGTCGCCAGCACCAGCTTGTCGTAACCGACCAGAGCACCGCTGCTGGTGGTGACGGTTTTGGCGGCGCGATCAATCCCGGTGACTTTCTCGTGCAAATACACCCGGATGCCACGCTGCTCATAACTGGCCTTCGTGGTCATCGCCAGATTGTCGGCATTCAGGGACTGGAAATACTCGGTCAGATGCACGCGGTCGTAGGCGACCCGTGGCTCTTCGCCAATCACCGTAATGTCGAAATGGTTGGCCTGCTCGCTGCCGAGCAGGGATTCGATAAATTGATGACCGACCATGCCATTGCCGACCACCACGACGCGGCAGGGCCATTGCGCTGCTGAAGTGACTGACGTCATAACGGTTCCTCACCTGTTTGTCGTAGACAAAATTCATGCATAAAAAAACGGCGTCGCTCCTGCTCTGATTTCAGAGAGGAAGCGGACGCCGTTGTCCGAAAAGAGTGAAACCGAAGTTTCCTCTTGCCTGTTTAATGACTTTCTCTAAGCAGGCTTTATGCCATTTTGAGAAAGCCTTGTAATTCAGATGCTTAGATAATCGCCATTCAAAGTGCGATCAGTTTTTGTTCAGTATCGAGGCCTGATCAATCCCGCAGGCACCGAAATGGTTCGCACGGTGGGCATGACGTTCACTGCGGAAAGAGCAGTTGCTGCCGCTGCTGTTCGCAGGAATCACCGCTGACAATCCACTGATGATACTGCTGACCAAAACGCACATCGCCGTAAAGAATGGCGCCAACCAGCTGGTTATCGCGCAGCCAGAGGCGGCGATACTCACGGGTTTGCGGGTCCATAAAGGTCATGACTTCGGCATCCTCAGAATTAATCTCGCCGCTTGAAAACAGCTCTATGCCACTGACTTTTAGCTGGGTGGCGATGGCTTCCTCTTTATAGGGCAGAGACTCTCTGCCACATAAAACGCCAGCCAGTGTTTCAGCCTGCCGCCAGATCGGAGCGACCAATCCGTAAGTGGTACCGTCAAACTCGCAGCACTCTCCCAAGGCATAAACATCCGGATCACTGGTGCGCAAAAAAGCATTTACCCGTATCGCCCGGTCACAGCTCAGGCCTGCTTCGCGGGCAAGTTCTGTGCGCGGTGTGATGCCAATCGCCATAACAACAAGATCGGTCATGATGTGCTTGCCGTCTTCCAGGGTCACGATACCTGCGAACTGCTCGGTGTGGTCTGTCTCAATACTGGCCAGACGCGCCCGGGTGATAATCCCCAGGCCTCGTTCGCTCAGGGCCGCTTGCAGCATGGTGCCTGCTTGCTGATCCAGCTGACGGTTAAGAAGCGTCTCTGCGCGATGCAGCAGGGTGGTTTCCACACCTTGCTTGCGTAAGCCTTCTGCTGCTTCAAGTCCAAGCAGGCCGCCACCGATGACAACGGCTCGGGGGGCACGAATGCGCTCTCTTTGACGCGCAAATCGGCTGAGGCGATCAACATCCTGCCAGTTACGAAAGCCCATCACGAAAGGCAAGGAGCAACCTTTCACCTTGGGTACGGTAGGCACCGAGCCGGTTGCCAACACCAGCTTGCCGTAGTTCAGCTGCTGACCTGACTGCATGATTAGCCGTTTGCTGGCGGGGTCGATCGCCATCACTCGGGTGTCGGTGCGGTACTCAAAACCCTGTTCGTCGTACCAGGCCTGAGGGTTCAGATTCAAGGCTTCATTACTGATCTCGCCTGCCAGAAGCGGAGAGAGTAGCACCCGGTTATAGGCAGGGCGTATTTCTTCGCCGAGAATCAGCACCCGCTCCGGCCGGTTGGACTCTTCAGCCAGCCGCTGCAATAGTCGGTTGGCCGCCATGCCGTGACCGATGATTACCAGATCGTAAAATCGCATTCTGGCTCTCCTTGTCCGCTATTAGCCTTGCGCCGCCTGTTTGTCTGGAGACGCTGACGGGGCATCGTCTTTGTTGCGACTGCTGCGATGACTGTCCAGATGCTCAATTTTGCGCTGTTTCTCATAGAGGAAGCTCAGCACCTGCTGGCGATAACGGTTGTAAGTTGGGTCATCGGCCAGCGCGATGCGGTTACGCGGGCGTGGCAGTTCGATATCCAGAATTTCACCGACGGTGGCAGAAGGCCCGTTGGTCATCATTACGATGCGATCCGACAGCAGCACTGCCTCATCGACATCATGGGTGATCATGATCACGGTGTTATTCAGGGTTTTCTGAATCTCCATCAAGGAGTCCTGAAGATGAGCGCGGGTCAGGGCATCCAGCGCGCCGAAGGGTTCATCCATCAGCAGTACCTTGGGCTCCATCGCCAGCGCACGGGCAATTCCAACACGCTGCTTCATGCCGCCGGAGATTTCATCGGGGCGTTTGTGCATGGCGTGGGTCATGTGCACCAGTTCAAGGTTGTGCTCAATCCAGTCCTTCATTTCCGCTTTGGTTTTCTGGCCCTTGAAGACCTGCTTCACCGCCAGTTCCACGTTCTGATAGGCACTCAGCCACGGCAGCAGCGAATGGTTCTGGAATACCACGGCACGTTCAGGCCCGGGCGTGTTGACCTCTTTGCCATCCAGCACCACACCGCCTGCCGTTGCCTGATGCAGGCCTGCGACGATATTGAGTACGGTGGATTTACCGCACCCGGAGTGGCCGATCAGGGAGACAAACTCGCCCCGGGCAATTTTCAGATTGACGTTATCCAGTGCTTTAAAGCTGCCCTTGGGTGTGGGGAATTCGATGGAAACGCCGGTCAGTTCAAGATGCTTGCTCATGGTCTGCTTTTCCTTGAAGTCGTTTGCTTAACGGGTAATGGCTTTCTTGTCCCAGGACAGCCAGCGCTGCAGGACAAGCATGAGACGATCGAGCAAAAAGCCGATCAGGCCGATCACCAAAACAGCGACCATGATGCGACCGAGAGAGTCGGAGCTGCCGTTCTGAAACTCATCCCAGACGAACTTTCCAAGGCCCGGATTCTGCGCCAGCATTTCGGCGGCAATCAGCACCATCCAGGCGATGCCAAGAGACAGGCGCAGGCCGGTAAAAATCATCGGAATCGCCGAAGGCAGCACGATTTTCACCACATGGGTAATCCAGTTCAGGCGCAGCACCTTGGAGACATTCTGCAAATCCGGACTAATCGCCGAGACACCCACGGCGGTATTGAGCAGCGTCGGCCAGAGGCTGCAAAGGGCGACGGTAAAGAGCGAGGTCAAAAAGGACTTGGCGAACATCGGCTCATCCGTCACATAGAGTGCGCTGACGACCATGGTCACCAGCGGCAGCCAGGCCAGCGGTGAGACAGGTTTGAACAGCTGGATAATCGGGTTAAGCGCCGCATACAGGCTGCTCGAAAGGCCAATACAAATGCCGAGGGGGATGGCGATCAGCGAGGCAATCACAAAGCCTGAGATCACGGTGCCGAGGCTGGTGAGGATCTGATCAAAAAAAGTGGGCTTGCCGGTATATTCGCGGATCTTGACCACGGCGTTTGGGTTTTTCTTGAGCTTGGCCGCGTTGCGTTCCTCCTGACGCGCATAAAAGGCGTCGGCTTTTTCACGCTCACGCTGATGCTCGGCAATCAGCCCCTGGGTTTGTTCAAACACCTGAGATGGCCCTGGGAACTGGCCCAGCGAGGTATCAATCTGCTTGGCCGCCAGTTGCCAGAACAGCAGGAAAACAATCAGGCCAAGGGCGGGTAAACACAGGCTGCGCAGCAGCATTTGCGCCCATTCGCTGGCCGAACGCTGCTGGCGGGTACCCATCCAGGCAGAGACTCCGGCAAGTGAGCTTCGAATAACACTCATGGCAATTCTCTCTTCATCTC
Source organism: Pokkaliibacter sp. CJK22405 (assembly GCF_046614695.1). Lineage (NCBI taxonomy): Bacteria > Pseudomonadati > Pseudomonadota > Gammaproteobacteria > Oceanospirillales > Balneatrichaceae > Pokkaliibacter > Pokkaliibacter sp. CJK22405. Next base: position 18,406 of record NZ_JBKKHQ010000009.1, on the reverse strand, counting down.
TTTTCAGGCATCGGGGACGGGCTGGCAACCGCAGCCCGTCATTGGGGTTTCACGGTGACTTACAGGGTTTCTTCGCCCTTGAGGCCAATGGCGAACTTGTTCAGATAGGCGTTGGGCTGACGACCGTCATAAGTGACGCCATCGATAAAGCCGGTTTGCTCAGGTTTGAAGCCGGTTTCTGAGGAGAAATCCGGGAAGTCGGTGGGTTGCATGAGTCCATCTTCGATCAGGGATTGCGCCGCCAAGGCGTAGATGTCGGGGCGATAGACTTTCTTGGCGATGTCCATGTACCAGCTGTCCGGCTTGCCTTCGGCAATCTGCCCCCAGCGGCGCATCTGCGTCAGATACCAGATGGCATCGGAGTAGTAGGGGTAGGTCGCGTTATGACGGAAGAAGACGTTGAAGTCCGGCACCGGGCGGCGGTCGCCTTTCTCGTACTCAAAGGTGCCGGTCATGGAGTTGGCAATGACGTTGGCATCGGCACCGACATAACTGGGCTGGGCGAGAATCTGAACGGCTTCGGGGCGGTTGGCGTTGTTGTTTTCATCCAGCCACTTGGCGGCACGAATCAGCGCTTTGACCACGCGGATATGAGTATTGGGATATTTCTCTGCCCAGTCCTGGGAGACGCCGAAGACTTTCTCGGGGTTATTGCGCCAGATCTCGTAATCCGTCACGACCGGAACACCGATATCCTTGAATACCGCCTGCTGGTTCCAGGGCTCACCGACGCAGTAACCATAGATGGTGCCGGCTTCCATGGTAGCGGGCATTTGCGGTGGTGGCGTCACGGATAACAGCACATCGGCATCCAGCTGGCCGCTAGTGTCGCCACGGGCAGGCGCGTAGTAACCGGGCTTGATGCCGCCCGCCGCCAGCCAGTAGCGCAGTTCATAGTTATGGGTGGAAACCGGGAAGACCATGCCCATATTGAAAGGCTTGCCCTCGGCGCGGTACTTGGCGACTACGGGTTTCAGGGCATCGGCCTTGATTGGGTGGACAGGTTTGTCATCGGCTCCGACGGGGATATTCGGCTTCATCGCCTCCCAGATAGCGTTGGAAACGGTGATGCCGTTGCCGTTCAGATCCATGCTGAAAGCGGTGATGATATTGGCCTGTGAGCCGTAACCGATGGTGGCTCCCAGTGGCTGACCTGCCAGCATGTGGGCACCATCGAGCTGGCCGTCGATGACGCGGTCGAGCAGAACTTTCCAGTTGGCCTGGGCTTCGAGGGTGACGTAGAGGCCTTCATCTTCAAAGAAACCTTTTTCGTAAGCGATGGCCAGAGGCGCCATGTCGGTCAGTTTGATAAAGCCGAACTTCAGCTCCTCTTTCTCAGGCTCACCCAGCCCAGCCAGAGCCTGATTCGCCAGTGCGCCGCTGCCCATGATGAGGGAAGTGGCTACCACAAGGCGTTTTAGAAATGCGCGTTTGGTCAGCATGGTGTCTCTCCACGGTGTTCAAGTTCAGTGTCGGTGCTCAATCCGGAAACGAAAAAAGGCGCCGCCCCCACGTCGCGATTGCTGCGTGGAGACGGCGCCTTTGCCGTAACAAAACTGATTGTGAGTGAACCTCTAACTACTGCCAGGCTCGAATGCGAAGAGCCTTAGCAGGATAAATGCCAATTTTTGAAAACCCTTGTTTTTCATGGGGCTTAGGCTTTTTTGCGTAAGTTTGAGGAAGAGGGTTCTGGCCGATGGTGCACTGCACTAGCGCGTGGCTCACCAAAATTGCGCATTTTTTGCTCATTTTTCGTTGTTATCAGCGGATTCCTCGTCATTGTTGAGTTCACTCTTTAAGTGAGGAAAAGCAATGCCGGATATTTAGCGATTTAAAATCAGTAAGTTAGAAGGTTGTTATCAGTACGCAATCAGAATTGGCACAAGTCTCGCTAAGCAAACAGCAAAGTTTTTTCGACGGATTCAATTCGGTCGATCAGGCAAAGGCGCCTGAAGACAGCTCTCAATGAGGGTTGGCTTCAGGCGCTTTTTTTATGCCTGATCGGCAGGGGTGAGCCTAATCGGATGGATAAACGATGAGCTTAGCGAAAACGACCTGTCCTTATTGTGGCGTTGGCTGTGGCATTACTGCCGAGGTGAGCCACGGTGCCGTAAAACGTGTCAGCGGAGATGAAGATCACCCTGCCAATCAGGGCCGTCTGTGTGTGAAAGGCAGTGCTCTTGTTGAGACGCTGGGTGCCCATGACCGGCTGACTTCGCCGTGGGTTGATGGTCATGCCACCAGCTGGGATAACGCCCTGAACACACTGGTCGGGCGGTTGCAGAATATTCGTACCCGGCATGGGGATCGTTCGGTCGCCATGTATCTTTCAGGACAGCTGCTGACGGAAGACTATTACGTTGCCAACAAGCTGATGAAGGGCTTTTTAGGCAGTGCTCACGTCGATACCAATTCGCGCCTGTGTATGGCTTCCACGGTTGCTGGGTATAAGCGCGCTTTTGGCGGCGATCTGATGCCGTGTGCCTATGAGGATATCGAGGCAGCGCGTTTGTTTATTCTGGTTGGCTCCAATGCCGCCTGGAATCATCCGGTTCTCTTCCAGCGTATCGCCGCAGCAAAAGCGGCCAACCCAGAGGTGCGGGTGGTGGTGATTGACCCACGCCGGACGGCGACCTGCGACATTGCGGATCTGCATCTCGCCCTCAAACCGGGTACGGATGCGCTGATCTTTAATGCGCTGCTGGCGGAGCTGGTCCGACATGATCAGCGCGATCAGCACTTTATCGATCACCACACTCAGGGTTTTGAGCAGGCGCTCAATGCGGCACTGGAAGATGCCTTTTCTCTCGCCGGCGTGGCAGAAGCCACAGAGCTGCCCCTGAAGGATCTACAGCAGTTGGTGGATTGGTTTGTGGCGGAGCCTTTGACCCTGACCCTCTTTTCTCAGGGGGTTAACCAATCCAGCAGCGGCACCGACAAGGTCAACGCCATTCTCAACTGCCATTTGGCCAGTGGCCGTCTGGGTAAAGCCGGTTGCGGGCCTTTCTCTCTGACCGGCCAGCCCAATGCGATGGGTGGCAGGGAAGTCGGTGGTTTGGCTAATCAGCTGGCGGCGCACATGGGTTTCAGCCCGGAAGAAGTCGCGACGGTGCAACGTTTCTGGGATGCGCCGAATATGGCGACCCAGGAAGGCTATAAAGCCGTGGATCTCTTTGAGGCGATCGAGCGTGGCGAGATTAAAGTGCTTTGGATTATGGCGACCAATCCGCTGGTCAGTATGCCTGATGCCGAACGTGTTCGCCGTGCGCTGGAAAAATGCGAGCTGGTGATTGTTTCTGAATGCATGGCCAACACCGATACGCTCGCGCTGGCTGATATCGTGCTGCCTGCGACTTCCTGGTCGGAGAAGGACGGCACGGTGACTAACTCCGAGCGTCGCATTTCGCGCCAGCGTGGTTTGGTGCCTGCCGTGGGTGATGCGCGACACGACTGGCAGATCATCTGCGAGGTGGCCAGGCGTTTGGGCTTTGCCGAGGCCTTCAGCTACAACTCCCCCGTGGAGATTTTCCGCGAGCACGCTGCCTTGTCCGGCTTTGAAAACTGCGGACAGCGCGCCTTTCATATTGGCGCGATGGCCAACCTCAGCGAGGAGCAGTACCTGCAATTAACACCGGTGCAGTGGCCAGTGTTGCTTCAGCAAGGGCAGTTTATCGGCACGCCGCGTTTGTTTGCTGATCAACGTTTCTATACCGATTCCGGCAGAGCGCGCTTTATTCCCATCACCGCCAGGGCTCCGCTTCAGCAAACCAATGAAGACTTTCCGCACCTGGTGAATACCGGCCGTGTGCGCGATCAATGGCATACCATGACACGCACGGGCCGCGCGGCCAGTCTGATGCAGCACCGTAATGAGCCCTTTATTGAGATTCATCCCAGGGATGCTGAGCGTTTGGGAATTGATCATCAGGATCTTGTTTGCCTGAACAACACACTGGGCAGATACGTTGGCGTGGCACAGATCACTGCGACGGTACGCCCCGGCGAGTCATTTATCGCCATGCACTGGAATCGTCAGTTCAGCTCCAGTGCGATCAGTGGCGCCTTGATGGAGTCGCAGGTGGACCCGATTTCCGGGCAGCCGGAGTCCAAGCAGGGGCGGGCGGTGTTACAGCGGGTGGATGCTCCCTGGCACGGCTGGTTGCTGCTGCCCGGTAACTCAGGGTTTGTGCGGCCGCCGGTGGCCAATGAAGACATGCTGTACTGGTCGAGAAGTCTGCTCCGGCATTCCACCCGCTTCAAGCTGGCGGGTGTGGCCACGCCGCTGTTCTGGCATCAGTGGTGTCAGGATCATTTGGGGGCAACGCCAAGCCTGTGGCTGGAAGACAAAGCCAGGGGTACGTTTCGTGCGGCCGCTATTCATGACGGCCAGCTGCAGTGGATGCTGGTGATTGGTGCCACAGGCCGTTTGCCTGAAAGCGGGTGGGTGGATTCCCTGTTTGCTGTCCCCGAACTAAGTCGTGATCAGCGACGTCAGCTTCTGTCCACGCAACCTGCCGAAGGCGAAGCCCAGGGGCAGGTGATCTGTAGCTGTTTTCAAATCCGTGAGCCGCAAATTCGGGCGGCCATTCATGCAGGCTGTGTCAGCACCGCGGCCTTGGGTAAAGCATTGGGGTGCGGCACGAACTGCGGCTCCTGCCTGCCCGAACTGAATAATCTGATTCAAGAGGAGTCTCATGATGCTGCTTGAAAATACCTTTTCTGCACTGCTGCAACGCACTTCTTTTCATCGTCTTGGGCAGCTGACGGGTATCAGCGCTATGCTGCGACTGATTCAGGGCGGCAAGAGCCATCGTCAGGATCTTCAGTCAGTAAAACAGGCCGAAGAGCCTGTCGCCAAAAGTGCCAGGCCGGGACACGTCATGTTGATTGGTACCGGTCCCGGAGCAATGGATCTGCTGACCGTACGCGCTTATCGCTTGATCTGCGAAGCCAAAGTGGTGATTTATGACCGTCTGGTGGGCGATGACATTCTTGATCTGATTCCCGCGGACGCCGAGCGCTATTACGTCGGTAAAAAGCCGGGGCAGCATTCAGCAACCCAGGATGAGATTAATGCGCTGATGATTGACCTGGCCACCAGGCATCCGCAGGTGTTGCGGCTTAAAGGTGGTGATCCGGCCATTTTTGCCCGCCTTGCCGAAGAGCGTGATGCCTTGAATGGTGCAGGGATTAGCTGGTCGATAGTGCCCGGAATCACTGCAGCATCCGGTTGTGCTGCCAGTGTGGGAATACCTCTGACTGATCGCGCTTCAGCCCACTCGGTGCGTTATATCACTGCGACCCACTACCGTCAGGATATCGCCCATGACTGGGCAGAGTTGGCCCGGGAGGATCAGACTCTGGTGTTCTATATGGGCGTGGAGAATGCCAGCCAGATTTCCCGTGAGCTGGTCGCTCATGGCTTGCCTGCTGACTGGCCGGCGCTCATTGTTGAGCGCGGCACTCAGCCCGGCCAGCGAAGCCTGCGGCTTAGCCTCGGTGATCTGCCTCAGCAAATCGCGAAGCATCAGGTCAAAAGCCCGGCACTACTGATTATCGGGAAAGTGGTAGAAGCGGCGCAGACGGATGTGCTGGCTCTGGAGCTGGCGGACTCTTTCGAAGTGGCGGCTTAGGCTTAAGCGATTACACTTCGGTACAGCGTATGAAGAAAGCCCGTTGCTGAGTGGTCAGTCACGGGCTTTTTTACGGAGAGTCTGACGATTGAATGCGTCGCTGTAAGGCGGTGTCAGGTACCGGTTTTCTGTACCCGTTCAGCGGCATTCAGCAGTGAGACTGCGATTTCTCCCAGACTTACGTTCTGGCTCATGGCGCTCTGTCGCATGCGAGTGTAAGCCTGTTGTTCACTCAGCTGGAGTGAGCGCATCAGCACACCCTTGGCGCGTTCGATCAGCTTGCGATCCTCCAGCGCCTGTTTGGCCTGTGTTAATTCCTGCTGGATTTCCTTGATCTGTTCGGACTGCTGTTGCATCAGTTCATACATCAGCTTCAGAGGCTCACCGCCGTCTCTTAGCGGCAAGGCGGCATCCATTTCACCTTCCAGAAGAGGGCTGCTATCCGAGGCGCGTGGCAGCAGTTTATCCAGCTCATGCGTATGCTGGCTCATGGCCAGGCGCGCCTCTTCCATGCGGGTTTCACAGGCTTGCCGTAGCGCTGAGGCCAGCAGATCCTCCAGCTGCCGTAGCTGATCGATACGTTGGGTCGCCATGTCGTACCAGACTTCGCTCAATTCCGGGGAAACCTCCATGCCATCGCTAATACCGCTGATTAGCCGACGTAACTGTTCAAACTGATGCTGAGGTTCGCTGCAAAGCCAGTCCTGCCACTGCCGAAGCGCCTGCGGGTGGTCGAAGGATTCAAACACCCCCAGACAGCGCTGCTGGGCATACAGCAAGTTCTCAATCCGCTCGAATACCTCTTGTGTGAATTTACCTGCGGCGAAACCAACGGCTCCCCAGGCGCGCTCTTGTCCTGCGTATTCCTTGCCTTGCATGAGATGAAACAGGGTCACCAGTAAGCGGGTAATGGCAGGATCTGTGGCGATATCCGCCGTTTCAAAGACCACAGCGAGGAGCCCGCGAATCAGTCTGATAAAGGATTCGGTAGACTGGCTTGGGCAGACGTCACGTTTCCTGATGCTCTGGCGCAGCGCCGGTAGCTCATCAAGACCATGTAAAACCAGAGCGACACTGTTCAGCAGGCGGACATTGGCCTGAGGCATTTTCGGCTTCAGATAGCGTTGATCCAGCAGCAACCGCAGTCGGGTTTCTTCTGCGCTACTGACCTGGCTTTGCTGCTCCAGCTGATCCGCAAAGTGGGCACCTCCCGAGGCAAGGAAAATATTGCTCGCACCGCGCTCACGCTGCAGTTGGTGAATCAGGTCACTAATGGCGCTGACCATTTCGCAGGTCGTTGCCAGCTGATGCAGGCTTTCAATTTCAGCCTGTTTGGCCATCAGGATAAATCGCACCGTATCGCGGTTCGCTGTTGTCATGACTGAGCCTTGATCAATCGGGCGAGTGGAAGCTCACTTTGGTGGCATTTTTCTTCAGGTCGGTCATGGCTGCGCCAAAAGAGGGAGCCAATTGACTGAAAAAGACCACAAAACGGATGGGCTTTTGCTGAACAGGCTTGGTGCAAGAAACGTGCTTGAGCCTCTTTCGGACGTCTAAATGGATTCATCCGCTTTAACGAGGCTGGCCTTGGTCACCAAAACCCCGTTTAATACCGCGCCAGGATTGAGGAGACTGAAAATGGATTTTTTGGGTGAAGCGCTGGAGGGCTTACTGGGCGGAGTGGGCCGTGCAGTAGGCTGGATTATTTTTGAATTTTTCTTCTGGACAGTCTGCTACTGGGTGGGCTGGCCGATATGCCGGATTTTGACCTGGGGCCGCTACCCGCATTATGAGCGGGTCGTGTTTATGGATGACTCGCGTGATGATCCGCCTCTTGGCTGTGCAGTCGTCGGTTTTTTGGTGATTGTACTTGCCTGTTTGAGCCTGGCTGCGCACTTCAGTTCTGCGACTCCATAGCGCTCTGCGTAGGGTTGAGATGTATTAACGTTTTTTGTCCTGAAGTGCGATTTTCTTCGTGAGCGAAAGTGAAAAGGCTTGGGTATGATCTCGCAGCTTTTTGCTCAGGCACCTTGCCTTGCTCTTTTGGAGAAAAAATTGAAACGGGTGTTCTCTTTAGCTGCGGCCTGTTCCGCAGTGGTTTTAATGTCACTTGCAGGATGCGCGACAGGTCCGATTTATCAGGACTATTGGAAGAAAGACGGGATCTCAATGGATCAGGCCAGAACCGCTGAGGCGTCTTGTCAGTACGATATCGGTATGGCGCGTTTTGCTGATGCGTCTGAGCGTCAACAGATGCTGCAGGCTTGCATGATGAAAGACGGTTATCGTTGGGGAACCTATACCCTGACTTCGCCGGGTAACTGACCCGCGAGCTGTAAATCAAGGCTGTAAAAAAGCCCGGTACTGAAAACAGTCACCGGGCTTTTTTGTTTCTGTTCCGCCCTTCCCGCTTCACAAGGAAGCAGGAAAGACAGAGCGTCAATTAACGGTAGTTATCAACGCTTGGGCAAGAGCAGATCAGGTTACGGTCGCCGTAGACGTTGTCGATACGGTTGACCGTTGGCCAGTACTTGCTGGTCGCCATCACGCCTTTGGGCAGAACGGCTTCAGTCTGGGTGTAAGGACGGTCCCAGGCCTGAGTCAGGTCAGCCAGCGTGTGAGGGGCGTTGCACAGCGGGTTGTTGTCCGCAGGCCAGACGCCTTCCTGAACCTTGGCGATCTCTTCACGGATAGCGATCATCGCATCACAGAAGCGATCCAGCTCTTCCTTGGATTCAGACTCGGTAGGCTCGATCATCAGAGTGCCGGCCACAGGGAAGGACATGGTTGGCGCATGGAAACCGTAGTCCATCAGACGCTTGGCAATGTCTTCCTCGGTCACGCCGCTCGCCGCCTTGATCGGACGAATGTCGATAATACATTCGTGCGCGACGGTGTTATTGCGGCCTTTGTACAGCACAGGATAGTGCGGTGCCAGACGCTGCATGATGTAGTTGGCGTTCAGAATCGCCAGCTCAGTTGCCTTGCGAAGACCGAGGTTACCCATCAGCTTGATGTAAACCCAGGAGATCGGCAGGATCAGCGCGCTACCAAAAGGTGCGGCAGAAACAGCGTTGTTACCTTCGACAGGAACACCTTCAATTTCGTTAACCACGTGGTTAGGCAGGAAGGGCGCCAGATGGCTCTTCACACCGATAGGACCCATGCCTGGGCCGCCACCACCGTGAGGAATACAGAAGGTTTTGTGCAGGTTAAGGTGCGATACGTCAGAGCCGAACTTGCCAGGTTTGGACAGGCCAACCTGTGCGTTCATGTTGGCGCCGTCCATGTAAACCTGACCGCCGAACTGGTGAGTAATGTTGCAGATCTCAACCACTTCTTCCTCGAATACCCCGTGGGTGGAAGGATAGGTGATCATGATGCAGGCCAGATTGTCGGCGTGTTGTTCTGCTTTCGCGCGCAGGTCGTTGATATCAACGTTACCCTGATCATCACACTCAACGATGACGACTTTCATGTTCGCCATTGCTGCAGAAGCAGGGTTGGTACCGTGGGCAGAGCTTGGGATCAGGCAGATGTCGCGATGCGACTGGTTGATGCTCTCGTAGTAACGACGGATCGCCACCAAACCGGCGTATTCGCCCTGTGCACCTGAGTTAGGCTGCATGGAAACAGCGTCGTAACCGGTGATTTCCACCAGCCAGTCTTCCAGTTCCTTGATCATGGCGTGATAGCCACGGGTCTGGGCCTTCGGCGCAAAGGGGTGAATGTTAGCGAACTCGCCCCAGGTGACAGGCATCATTTCGCTGGTAGCGTTCAGCTTCATGGTGCAGGAACCCAGCGGAATCATGGCGTGAGCCAGTGACAGGTCCTTGTTTTCCAGGCGCTTCAGGTAACGCAGCATTTCGGTTTCGGAATGGTAGCGGTTGAAGGTCTCGTGAGTCAGGAAGGCTTCCTGACGCTGATAGCCTGCAGGAATACCGCTCAGGGACGCATTAACGGCTTCGCTATCCAGCGCAGCAACGTCAAGGCCGTGACCTTCACCCAGGAAAATATCAAACAGCTCGGCGATATCCGCGGCAGATTTGCGCTCATCCAGGCTCACACCCAGCTTGTCGCTGTCGAGCTTGCGCAGGTTCACACCCTGAGCGATGGCGGCATCATAAATAGCCTGCTGCTTTTCACCGACGTTAATGGTGATGGTGTCAAACCAGGAATCATTCACCAGCGTCAGACCTTTCTGCTTCAGGCCCTGAGCCAGCAAGGTGGTCAGACGGTGGATACGGCCAGCAATGGCTTTCAGGCCTTTGGCGCCGTGGTAGACCGCATAGAAACCGGCCATGTTGGCCAGCAGCGCCTGTGCGGTACAGATGTTGGAAGTCGCTTTCTCACGACGGATATGCTGTTCGCGGGTCTGCATCGCCATACGCAGGGCCATGTTGCCATGGGTATCGACGGACACACCGATGATACGGCCAGGCATGGTGCGCTTGTACGCATCCTTGGTGGCGAAGAAGGCAGCGTGCGGGCCGCCAAAGCCCATAGGTACGCCGAAACGCTGGGCAGAGCCGACAACCACATCAGCACCCATGCTGCCAGGTGAGCGCAGCATCACCATGCTCATCAGATCAGCGGCAACACACACCAGTGCTTTCTGGTCGTGAGCCTGTTTGATCAGTGCTTCAAGGTCGGTGACTGCACCGGTCGTGCCGGGGTATTGCAGCATCACACCGAACACTTCGTGGTTAGGCAGATCAGCCACATCACCGATAATCAGCTCAAAACCAAAGTACTTGGCACGGGTGACCAGTACGTCGATGGTCTGCGGATGTACTTCGTTGGACACGAAGAACTTGTCAGTTTTCAGACGGTTAGAGCGTTTGCACAGAGCCATTGCTTCAGCAGCGGCCGTGGCTTCGTCCAGCAGAGAGGCGTTAGCCAGCTCCATGCCGGTCAGATCAGTGATGACCTGCTGGAAGTTCAGAAGACCCTCAAGGCGACCCTGAGAAATTTCAGGCTGGTAAGGGGTGTAAGCGGTGTACCAACCCGGATTTTCCAGCACGTTACGCAGGATAACGGGAGGAACGATGGTGTCGTAGTAGCCCATACCGATGTAGGACTTGTTAACGACGTTCTGCTCAGCCAGACCACGCAGGTACTGGATCACCTCTTCTTCAGTGCGAGCATTATCCAGGCTCAGCTCAGCCGGCAGACGGATGCTGGCAGGAACGGTTTTCTGGATCAGCGTGTCCAGAGAAGGCTGGCCGATGGTGCTCAGCATGGCTTCTACGTCAGAAGTGCTGGGGCCAATATGGCGTTGAATGAAGTCGTCCCGTTGTTCAAGCTGGGAGAGGCTCTGAGAATGCGTGCTCATCGTTCTACCTGTGAGTTGGACCCTGAGTCCGTCTTGCGTTGGCGCCTGCCTTGTGGGTATGGCGACAGTTTCGTGGCAGTGAGAGCTGTGCTCAGAGCCATAGTAAAGACGTGACTACCGAGGAAAAGTAACGTTAATACGTGTTAATCATCACCTGACAATAGCGTCTGCTGCGATGCAGGATAGCAACCTAAGCAGGGTAGCAAGCTGAGAGACGATGTCGAGTCAGTTGCTCGTATTGTGCGCGGTGGGTCTAAAAATCTGAGCCCCGAAACCAGGAGTGAATATCACACCCGGTGCGGGGCTCTGGAGTCATGCCGACGCTTATTGAGCGTCTTCAACAACCTTGGCGTAGGCTTCAGCGGTCAGCAGCTGGGAAACTTCTTCTGGCTGAGTCAGGCGCAGCTTAACAATCCAGCCACCTTCATAGGGCTCGGAGTTTGCCAGTTCGGGGGTGTCGTTCAGTGCTTCGTTCACTTCCAGAACTTCTCCGGAAACCGGTGAGTAAAGGTCGGAAGCGGCTTTAACGGATTCGATGACACCGAACTCTTCGCCCGCATTCATTTCACGACCCACTTCAGGCAGTTCAACAAATACGACGTCGCCCAGCAGTTCCTGAGCGTGATCGGTGACGCCTACCAGCACCGTGCCATCGCCATTGTCGAGAATCCACTCGTGGGTATCGACATAAAGAAGATTGGCAGGAATCTGACTCATGATGTAATCCCTAGTAAATCGAGGTTATATGCCCGAATTGGCTGGGCAGGTTGCCTAAAGGAAAAAAATTTCCCGCTATTATGAAGAAAACTGAAAAAAATTATAGTCATCGACTGAAATAAATCCCGCTTTTCACTACGGGTTTTACCTCAACAGGCAACCACATTTACCGCTAATCCGCCGGTCGAGGTTTCCTTGTATTTTGCCTGCATATCCAGCCCGGTCTGGCGCATGGTTTCAATGACATTGTCCAGCGAAACATGATGCGTGCCGGTACCGCGCAGTGCCAGTCGTGCTGCATTGATGGCCTTCACAGCGCCCATGGTGTTGCGTTCAATACAGGGCACCTGAACCAGACCCGCGATGGGGTCGCAGGTCAGCCCGAGGTTGTGCTCCATGCCGATCTCTGCAGCATTCTCGATCTGCTCGTTAGTGCCACCAAGCACAGCACATAGCGCGCCAGCTGCCATGGAACAGGCCACGCCAATTTCACCCTGGCAGCCGACCTCGGCAGCAGAGATTGAGGCGTTCTCCTTATAGAGCATGCCGATAGCGGCGGCTACGCAGAGAAAGTCGATAATGCCCTGACGATTGCTGTTGGGAATAAACCGATCGTAATAGGCTAATACTGCCGGGATGACACCGGCCGCTCCGTTCGTTGGTGCGGTTACCACACGGCCGCCTGCGGCGTTTTCTTCATTCACCGCCATTGCGTAGAGGTTGACCCAGTCGAGTACGGTGAGCTGATCCTTAAGGCCAGCTTCAGGTTTCAGGGTCAGCTCCTTATAGAGCTTTGGAGCGCGTCGTGGGATGTTGAGCCCGCCAGGGAGCAGGCCATCCGCTTGGATGCCACTTCGAATGCACTGGTCCATAACTTCCCATATGCCGAAGAGATCCTGCTCAAAGCGGGTATTGTCCCGCCAGGTGGCCTCATTGAGCTTAATCAGTTGGGCAATACTGAGATGGTGTTCTTTGCAAAGCTGGAGAAGTTCAGCCGCGTTATTAAAAGTGTAAGGCAGTGCCTGAAGGGCTTTGTCCGCAGGATTGGTCTTGCTTGCCTCGGATTCACTGAGAACAAAACCGCCACCGACCGAGTAGTACGTTTGTTCATGCACGCAGATGCCCGCAGCATCATAAGCACGCAATGTCATCGCATTGGGGTGTCTTGGAAGAAAGGTTTGAAAATGGAAGATCAGATCTTCTTCCGGAACAAAGGCAATACGGTTCTCACCTGCAAGCGCGAGGGACTGGGTCTGATAAATGCTGCGGATGTGATCATCGTGACTCAGCGGGTCGGTAGTGGCGGGAAGCTCGCTCATCAGGCCTAACAAAGCGGCGCGGTCTGTGGCGTGACCTTTACCGGTGAGGGCCAGTGAGCCAAAGAGATTGATGCGAACGCGCGACACCTGATGGAGCATAGAGGCCTGATTCAGCTCATCAACAAATCGACAGGCGGCCAGCATAGGGCCCACGGTGTGAGAGCTGGAAGGGCCAACGCCAACTTTAAAGAGATCAAAAACACTCAACAGCATGATGAACTATCTGACTCCGTGTTTCCTATTGGAAACTTGTGTTTTGGTTAACTGAGGCCGTTTGTTCTACTGTGCCTATTCTAGGGGGCAGTGCACCGTGAAAACCATCCTTGGAAAGTAATGTATTGATTAGGAAGGCTAATGGTTTGTTGCTCCGTTAGCGCCGCTAAGTCCCGGTATTTATGACATTTGGCAAAAAGTTTACGATAGGAAACCTGTAGGCGGTTGTTTTCGGCTGATTGTCGCTATAGTCTTGCCGCACTGATAACGAGCCGTCTGTGCTTTTCTTCTTTGTCTTTAAGGTTGGCCCTGTTGGGTGGCCGGGAGTCTTCACATGTCTGACGCAGCTTTGCTGAAAACCCCTCTGTTTGATCTTCACGTTGAACTGGGTGCCAAAATGGTTCCTTTTGCGGGCTATGAGATGCCAGTTCAGTATCCGGCAGGTGTAAAAAAAGAGCATGAGCATACTCGTGCTGAAGCCGGATTGTTTGATGTGTCGCACATGGGTCAGGTGCGTCTGAGTGGTGAAAATGCAGCAGCGGCGCTTGAGAAGCTGGTGCCGGTCGACATTATCGACTTGCCTCTGAACAAGCAGCGTTATGCGCTCTTTACTAACGAAGAAGGCGGCATTCTGGATGACCTGATGGTCACCAACTTTGGCGACTCCCTGTTTGTTGTTGTGAATGCTGCCTGTAAAGCGCAGGACATCGCTCATATGCAGGCGAGTCTTGGTGAAGGTGTTATCGTTGAAGTGCTTGATGACCGCGCATTGCTGGCTATTCAGGGGCCCAAAGCGGCCGAGGTCATGGCGCGTATTAATCCCGCACTCTCTTCTATGGTGTTTATGGATGCCGGGCAGTTTGATCTCGCTGGTATCCCTTGTTTTGTCAGTCGCTCTGGTTACACGGGTGAGGATGGCTACGAAATCTCCGTACCGGCTGATCAGGCAGAAGCCCTGAGTCGCCGCTTGCTGGCCGAAGAAGAAGTGATGTTTATTGGCCTAGGTGCACGTGACTCACTGCGTCTTGAGTCTGGTTTGTGCCTCTACGGACATGACATCGATACAGAAACAACCCCTGTTGATGCGAGCTTGTTGTGGGCGATTTCCAAGGTGCGTCGTGCTGATGGCGAGCGTGCAGGTGGTTTCCCCGGTGCTGAAAAAATTCTGCGCCAGATTGCCGAGAAAAACATCAGTTCCAAGCGTGTTGGTCTGGTGGGTGAAGGTCGGGCTCCAGTGCGTGAAGGTACCGACATTGTTGATGCAGACGGCAATGTGATTGGAAAAGTGACGTCTGGTACTTTTGGACCAACGCTTGGTGCTCCTGTGGCAATGGCTTATGTTGCGACAGCCTTTGCTGACGTGGGAACTGAAGTGTTTGCACTGGTACGCGGCAAGCAGCTTAAAATGTCTGTCACCAAGATGCCGTTTGTTCCACAGCGATATTTCCGTGGTTAAAACGGTCTAGAAACCAAAGAAAAAACCGCCTTAAAGGCGGTTTTTTTATGCGCGGATTAGGCGGGAAGTTCCGGGGTTAGTTCTGCGCCTGAGCGATATAGTTGCCATCCAGTGCGCGCTGAATATCTTTGGCGACATCCAGTCGCAGGCCTGGGCGACGGGGATTGCCCATCAGCAAGGCAAACCGCAACCACTGATCCTTCACCTGGATATAGCCAGCAAAAGCTCGAACGTCGGAAAGTGTTCCTGTTTTCGCCTGGATGCCTGGGGCCTCGGTCTTCAAAAGCTTTTGATATGGCTGGAAGGCTTCCAGCAATTGACCCATTTCCAGCACCGTGATGTGCGTTTTGCGCGAGAGGCCTGAACCTTCCTCAATATGGAAGCTTGGCCACTTGAAGCGCTGAGCAACAAAGTTGTTCATGGCGGTCTGGGCTTTGCCAAGTGAGGCAGGAGCGCCAAGTTGTTGGGCGCCCAGTGTAAGGAATAACTGGTTGGCTATCACGTTGTTGGAGTAATACAGCATGTTGGACAACACGTCTTCCAGTGAATCCGGGTTGCTGAATTCGCCAAGTGAGCTTGCCTGTGGTGGGCGTTTGCCAATCTGAATCAGGTTGCGAACCTTGATGCCTTTTTCCTGAAGGTGCACGCGGAGCTGCTCGGCAAAATAGGTCTGGTAGTTCACCGGATTGGTGCCGAGATTGATGCGGTCACGATAGCCCTTGAGACGAGATGCGTAACTGAAGGCGGTCGGTGTAAGCGGTGTCTGAATTTCGGCGGACGCAATGCCGTCATTGGTTCGCTTCAGGTAGAGCGTGTTGTAGTTAAGGATGACTGCGCCGGGCTTTGCATCATAAGGGTTCAAGGTATCTTCTATGCCGTCAGGAAGTTCATCCGGCGTGAAGTAGCTATTATCGATGCCAATGCCTTTCACGGCAGTGATGCCCCGGGAGCGAATATAGTCGGCCATCGCCATCAGGGTTTCTGAAGTCATGGTCGGGTCGCCACGGCCTTCCACCCAAAGAATGCCATCATGATCAAGCCAGAGTGGCGTTTTGTAGTGGTAGTCCAACCCAAGCACATTGATGGCATAAAAAGCAGTTAAAAGCTTAATGGTAGAGGCGGGGACGCGTGGTGTTTCCAGGTTCTTGCTGAGCTCTGAGTGGCCTTCCACCCACAGACTGGCATCATTGGGCAGATTCAGGGATTCTGCATGAGAGGTTTGTACCAGCCCCAAAGTGCCAACCAATAACGAGGCTGAAAGTGTTAGAGGCTTAAAAATACGACGCATTGAGGCACCTCTGAATCAACGTGTGTCATTGCAAAAATAAGATAAAGCGAACCGTGGCAATCTAATGTTCGTAGGGCAAGTGTGAACGGCCTTGATTAATTCCTCAAGGCGAAAGGTGTAACCTGTGGCTTATTTCCCTGTTTTGAAGGAATAAATAATGAATAAGGTGACGATTTCATACTGTCCCCTGTGTCGATGGATGCTGAGGGCTGCCTGGATTGCTCAGGAATTGCTATCAACATTTGAAGAAGAGCTCGATGAAGTGGCTTTAAGACCCTCTGGTAAGGGTGTGTTCACCATAGAGTTTAATGGCGAGCTACTTTGGGAGCGTGTGCGTGATGAAGGCTTTCCTGAGGCCAAGGAGATTAAAAAACGCTTAAGAGATCAGTTGGATCCAGCTCGGGATCTTGGTCACATTGATCGTTAAATGATTTTTGTCTGCGGCAGACTTTTATTGGTGTCTTTTTCCATGAAAGCTGACGTTGAGTTGCCTATAATGGCGCCTGCATCTCGCTCCGCTGTCCGAAACATAACAGGGCAGCGCGATCATGTTACTTCACTGACTGGTTGATCTATGACTGTTCGTACTCGTATCGCTCCTTCTCCTACCGGTGATCCCCACGTCGGGACTGCTTACGTTGCTCTCTTTAATCTGGCGTTTGCCAAACAGCAGGGCGGCGAGTTTATCCTCCGTATTGAGGATACCGATCAGGTGCGTAGTACGCCGGAATCTGAGCAGGCTATTCTCGACTCACTTCGTTGGGTGGGTATTGAATGGTCGGAAGGTCCGGATGTTGGAGGCCCTTATGGACCATACCGTCAGAGCGAGCGTTCTTCTATTTATAAAGAATACGCTGATCAGCTTATCCGTGATGGTCATGCATTCCACTGTTTTGCCACGTCTGAAGAGCTTGATCAGATGCGCGAAGAGCAAAAAGAGCAGGGGTTGCCCCAGAAGTATGACGGCCGCGGTCTGAAGCTCTCGCAGGATGAAGTGCAAAAGCGTATTGCGGCTGGCGAGCCGTATGTTATCCGAATGAAGGTGCCGGAAGAGGGTGTCTGCGTCTTTAATGACATGCTGCGTGGGCAGATTGAGATTGATTGGGCACAGATCGATATGCAGGTGTTGATGAAGGCTGATGGCCTTCCAACCTATCACCTGGCGAACGTGGTGGATGATCACTTGATGAAAATCACCCATGTAATCCGTGGAGAAGAGTGGATTAACTCTGCGCCTAAGCATTTGTTGCTCTACAAGTATTTTGGTTGGGACGCGCCGGAGCTTTGCCATATGCCATTGCTCCGCAACCCCGATAAAACCAAACTGTCCAAGCGTAAAAACCCTACCAGTATTAATTTTTACGAGCGCATGGGATACATGCCTGAGGCGTTGCTGAACTACCTGGGGCGCATGGGCTGGTCTATGCCGGATGAGCGGGAAAAATTCTCTCTGGCTGAAATGATTGAGCACTTCGATATTCTTCGAGTCTCTTTGGGTGGGCCGATTTTTGATCTGGAGAAACTGAGCTGGCTTAACAGCCAGTGGCTTCGTGAGCTGGATCAGACGAGCTTTATCCTGCGTTTTGTGCAGTGGGGGCTAAATGCTCAGTATCTTTCTCCGGCGATTGAGCACATCATGCCGCGTATCAATACCTTTAGTGATGTTGTGCCTCTGGCTGGGCATCTGCTGAGCGGAATGATTGATGTGAAGGTGGATGATTTCACCCATAAAAAGCTCGAAACCGAAGATGTGCGCCGCATTCTGCAGTTTGCTGCCTGGAAGCTGGATGTGCAGCGTCAGTGGGATCGTGACTCGCTGTTCGAGGTGGCTTCCGGACTGGCTAAGGCGATGGGTTATAAAGTCGGTGAGTTTTTCTTCCCGCTCTTTATCGCTATTGCAGGAACCTCTGCGACATTCTCCGTGGTTGATGCGATGGCGATTCTGGGGCCAGACTTAAGTCGTGCGCGCTTGCGTCATGCAATCGGCGTAGTGGGCGGGCCCTCGAAAAAAGAAGCTAAAGCTTGGCAGAAAGAGTTTGATGCACTGGTTTGAAGCTACATGTCGCTTCTGAAGTAGAGGCTTAGGCTGCTTCGATAGAAGGGCGGTTGCAGATGCGACTGCCCTTTTTTATTAGTGTTTAAGTGGTCGGTGTCAGAAGAGTCGTTTGGTGAATTGGGTGGTCGCTAAGTTATTGAGATGCATAAAGTATTAGGGGATAAAATCATTGACAGGGTGGGGGATGGTTATTACTATACGCCCCGCAACGCAGCTAAGGGGCTATAGCTCAGCTGGGAGAGCGCTTGCATGGCATGCAAGAGGTCAGCGGTTCGATCCCGCTTAGCTCCACCAAATCTGCGTTTGTACCACGTCCCATTCGTCTAGTGGTCCAGGACACCGCCCTTTCACGGCGGTAACAGGGGTTCGAACCCCCTATGGGACGCCAT